>JANPJI010000505.1:0-7746 GCA_031425425.1 Rubricoccaceae bacterium | reverse complement strand
CCGCGGCCGCGCCGTGCGCGTCGTCGAGGCGTACGCCTAGGCGTTCAGCCCCGTGAGGTGTGCGTTGGGCGCGCCTCGCCCTCGCTACGGTGCCCGCGTCTCGCCTTCTGCAGGCGGAACGCGGGCGCCGTCCGTCTGGAGGGGGACCGTATCTTGCCCCGTCCCACTCCGCCAGCCGTCCCGTCCGATGCCCGTCCGAGTCGCCGTCGACGCCATGGGCGGGGACCACGCGCCGGGCGTCGTCGTGGAGGGGGCACTCGTGGCGGCCGCAGCCGGGCAGGGCCGCTTCCGGGTCGTCCTCGTCGGCCGCGAGGCGGAGGTCCGCGCCGAACTCCAGCGCCAGGGAGCCGCAGACGGTGCCGTGGACGTCGTGGACGCCCCCGAGGTCGTCGAGATGGGCGAGAGCGCGGCGGTGGCGCTCAAGAAGAAGCCCGACTCGTCGATCCACCGCGGCATCGGGGCCGTCAAGACGGGCGCGGCGGACGGGTTCGCTTCGGCGGGCAACACGGGGGCCATCATGGCGACGGCCCTGTTCGGCCTCGGCCGGCTGCCGGGCGTGCTCCGGCCCGCGCTCCCCGGCTACCTCCCCACGCCGTCCGGCACCTGCGTCGTGCTCGACGTCGGGGCCAACGTCGAGGTCCGCCCCGAGCACGTCGTGCAGTTCGCCCGCATGGGCAGCCTCTTCGGGAGCGTCTTCCTCGGCAAGGAGCGTCCCACAGTGGGGCTCGTCAACGTCGGCGAGGAGCCCGGCAAGGGGACCGAGATGATCAAGGAGGCCCACGCCCTGCTGGCGCAGGCCGGCGAAGACGGCCACATCGACTTCGTGGGCAACGTCGAGGGCCGCGACATCCTGCGCCACGGGGCCGACATCTGCGTCTGCGACGGCTTCGTCGGCAACGTTGTGCTGAAGCTCGCCGAGAGCGTCGCGACGATCCTGCCGGAGATGGTCAAGGCGCAGATCTCCGCGCTCGGGCTCGGCTCCGAGGAGGCCGGCCTCGTCGGGCGCGTTCTCAAGGGCATGCTGAGTCCGTTCGACTACCAGAACTTCGGCGGCGTGCCGCTACTCGGCATCGACGGCACCGTCGTGATCGGCCACGGCGGGTCGTCGGCGCGGGCCATCGAGCAGATGATCCTGCGCACGGTCGAACTCGCCGAGCAGAACCTCCCCGCCCGCATCGCCCGAGCCTTCCGCGACGCCCCGGCGGCGCGCGGGGGCTCTCACTGACGCCCCGACCGTGCCTGACCTGTCTGCCCCCCCTCGCCGCACTGCGGCGGTCACGGCCGTCGGCCACTACCTCCCGCCGGACCGCCTGACGAACGCGGACCTCGAGCGGCTCGTCGACACCAACGACGAGTGGATCGTCAGCCGGACCGGCATCCGCGAGCGCCGCATCCTCCGCGACCCGTCCAAGGCGACCGCCTTCATGTCCACCGAGGCGGCTCGGATGGCGCTCGACAAACGCGGCATCGGTCCTGAGGACGTGGACCTGATCCTCGTCGCGACGATCACGCCGGACATGATGCTCCCGGCGACGGCGTGCCTCGTCCAGGACGCCCTCGGGGCGACGAACGCGTGGGGCTTCGACATCTCGGCCGCCTGCTCGGGTTTTCTCTACGCCCTCACGACCGGTGCGCGCTTCATCGAGTCCGGCGCGGCAAAGCGCGTGCTCGTGGTCGGGGCGGACACGATGAGCCGCATCATCGACTACACCGACCGCTCGATCTGCGTCATCTTCGGCGACGGAGCCGGCGCGGTCCTACTGGAGGCCGACGAGACCGGCCACGGCCTGCTCGACGCCGTCCAGTATTCCGACGGCTCGGGCGGTCAGGCGCTCAAGATGGACGGCGGCGGCAGCCTCCACCCGGCCACCCACGAGACGGTCGATGCCCGGCTGCACTTTGCCCGGCAGGACGGCAAGGCCGTCTTCAAGCGCGCCGTGGTCAGCATGGCCGAGGCGGCGGGCGAGATCATGGACCGCAACGGCCTCACCGGCGACGATGTGGACTGGCTCGTCCCGCACCAGGCCAACCTCCGCATCATCGACGCGACGGCCCGCCGGATGGGCCTCCCGCCCGAGCGCGTGATGGTCAACATCGAGCACTACGGCAACACGACCGCCGGCACGCTCCCGCTCTGCCTAGCCGACTACGAGAGCCGGCTCCGGCGCGGCGACACCGTCGTCCTCGCCGCTTTCGGCGGCGGCTTCACCTGGGGCGCGACGCTTCTGAAGTGGGCCTACGACGGCCAGTGAGGGATGCGGGATGGGCCATGAGGGATGGGCGGACCACCCCGAGATGCCCGCCCGCGCACGTCGGCTCGTCCCGCATCCCCGATCCCTCATCCCCCGATGACCGCTTTCCTCTTCCCCGGCCAGGGTTCGCAGACGCCGGGCATGGGCGCAGACCTCTACGACGCATCCCCCGAGGCGCGCGCGCTCTTCGACGACGCCGACGCCGTGCTGGGCTTCTCGCTGACGGCTCTGATGTTCGGCGACGACGCCGAGGCGCTGAAGCCGACCGATGTCACGCAGCCGGCCCTGTACACGCACAGCCTCGCCGCCGATGCTGCGCTCCGCGCGCGCGGGATCCGCCCGGACGTGGCCGCCGGGCACAGCCTGGGCGAGTGGAGCACGCTCGCTGCGACCGGTGCCGTCTCGTTCGCCGACGGCCTCCGGGCGGTCCGCAGGAGAGGCGAGCTGATGGCGCAGGCCGGGACCGTCCGCCCCGGGGCGATGTCGGCCGTGCTCGGCCTCGACGCCCTGGCGCTGGAGGCGGCGTGCCGCGAGGCGACGCAGGCAGGCGAGGGCGAGGCCGTGCCGGCCAACTACAACGACGCGGGCCAGATCGTGATCTCGGGCGACGCCGCAGCTGTGGAGCGGGCAGGCGTTCTCTGCACGGCGGCCGGCGCGAAGCGCGTCGTGCCGTTGCCGGTCTCGGGCGCGTTCCACAGCCCCCTGATGGCCTTCGCCCGCGACGGCCTCGCCGAGGCGCTCGCCGGGCTCGCGATCTCCGCGCCGTCGTGCCCGGTCGTGCTCAACGTGACGGCCGAGCCTTCGGCAGACCCCGACGAGATCCGGGCGCGCCTGCTGGAGCAGCTCACGGCCCCGGTCCGCTGGATGCAGTCCGTGGAGCGTATGGCGGCGATGGGCGCGACGCGCTACGTCGAGGTCGGCACGGGCGCGGTCCTATCGGGCCTCGTCCGCCGCACGCTTGGCCGCGACGCGGCGACGGCACAGGCTGGGACGGCGGCGCAGATCGCGGCTCTGGACTAACCTGTCGGCCCGAACGGCGGGCGCGCTGATACGGACACAGCGCGCTGTGTCCCTACGATTCCCCATTCCCTGACTTCCTGTGGCGTACACCCTCGACCTCACCGGCACCACGGCCCTCGTCACCGGCGGCACGCGCGGCATCGGCCGCGCCGTCGTCCTCGCCCTCTCCGCGGCGGGCGCGAAAGTGGCGTTCACCTACCGCACCTCGGCGGAGGCCGCCGACGCGCACGTGGCCGAGCTCGAATCGGGCGGGACCGAGGCGTTCGGCATCCAGGCCGAAGCCGCCGACCCCGCTGCGGCCGAGGCGGCCGTCGCGGCCGTCGTCGAGCGGTGGGGGCGCATCGACGCGCTCGTCGTCAACGCGGGAATCACGCGCGACGGGCTGATGATCCGGATGAGCGCGGACGACTGGCAGGCCGTGATCGACACCAACCTGACGGGCGCGTTCCACGTCTGCAAGGCGGCCTACCGGCCGATGATGAAGCAGCGCAGCGGGAGTATCGTGACACTGTCGTCGGTCGTCGGGGTGACGGGGAATGCGGGGCAGGCCAACTACGCCGCCTCGAAGGCGGGCCTCATCGGGTTCACCAAGAGCCTCGCCAAGGAGCTGGCGGGCCGCGGCGTGCGGGCCAACGTCGTCGCGCCGGGCTACATCGCGACCGACATGACGTCGGCGGTCTCGGAGAAGGCGATGGAGGGCATCGCGGCGCAGATCCCGCTCGGCAAGGCGGGCACGCCCGAGGACATCGCCGGTGCCGTCGTATGGCTGTGCTCGCCGGCCGCGGCGTACGTCACCGGCCACGTGCTGCACGTCGACGGCGGGATGGCGATGTAGTGCAGATGCATCAGGCGGGGCAGGGGAGGAGACAATACGTTCTGGCCTCTGTTCACGCCGCCCACGATGATCCGCCTGCTTCTGGTCGTCCTCGTCTCGGCGCTGCCGGCTCGCGCGCAGCATGCCGACGCACCACGTCTCGTCCCCTTCGCCGGCGGTGGCTTCGGGGCAGCCGCGGACTCCGAGGCAGGCTGGTTCGCCGTTCATCTGGCGGCCGGGGCGCGACTCGGAGTCCCGACGGCCCAACTCCGAGCGACGGCCCTCGGACAGCTGCTGAACCGAGACCAGCGGTGGGACGTCGCCGCGCTTGGCGGATCGACGTTTCGGGGGCCTGTCGGGATGGTGTTCGTGGGGGTAGGCCCCAGTCTCGCCGGCGGCATCGACAAAGGGTCGTGCTTTCTCGCCCCGACGTCTTGCGCCACCACTCCGGGCCGCCAGCTTGCCGTCCGGTTGGGGATGGGACTTACCGCCGAGGTGGGGCTGAGGCTGCCCGGCCAAACGTTCCTGACCGTTCAGGCGATGGCCAACATCGCAGGTGACCGGACGACCCGTGGCATCGCGGGTGGCCTGCGAAGGGAATTCTAATCTCATTGCTCACGATGCGTCTTCTTGCTCTGATCGTCTTCCTGACTCCGGTCGCGGCGGCGCAGACGCCCGACGCGCTCGGGACGCGACGGCTCTCGAACCCGTCTCCCGTCATCCGCATTCTCGTCGGGGCAACGGTATCGGTGGGGGCTCCAGTCCTGCTGGCATATGCCCACGCGGACGAAGCGGCGATTGCAAGCGCCGTCGCCATCCCGCTGACGGCGGCTCTGGCCGTCCACTACTTCGGGACCGATGGGAGTGGCAGTTTTGGTCGAACGCTCGTCGGTGCCGGGCTCGGGACGCTCTCGTCCGTGGTGTTGCTCGCCGCAGGAGGAGTCGTCTCCGCGAGCGGTGCCTGCGGCGAGTTTTGCTTCGCGCCCCTCGTCCCAGGAGCCGTCGCGTTCCTGATTGGGCCGGCCATCGGGGCCGGGCTTCGCTACCGCAGAGCCCCAGATATGCAGCCCGTCGTGCTCGTCGGGCCGGATGAGGAGCGGACCGCAGGCCTCGCGCTCCGCGTCGGGCTGTAACCTACTCGTCCACGACAACGTGGCCGACGAAGGCGCTGCGGTCGTCCATGACGAGGTCGCCGCGGCGGAAGCCGACCGCGCACGCCTCGAAGGCCCAGAAGAGGCCCGTCTGGTAGAGCCGGACCTCGGCGTCGTGCGGGAGGTCCACGAAGGCCTGGAAGACGGACGGGAAGACGTCGTAGTCGCCGGGAGTCGCCTCGATGGCCTCGCCGGTGGCCCCGTAGATGGTCACGTTGCCGCCCTCGCGGCCGTAGGCCGGCTTCTCGACGTGGCGCTGCCCGGCGATCGGGTGGTAAGCGGCTTCGAGGAGCAGAGGGTTGTCCGGGTGGAGCTCGTACGCCACCTTCAGCAGGCGTTTGCTCTGGAGCAGGACCGCGTACGCCGGGTTGACCACCACGACGTGGCGGTCCAGGATCAGCCCTTCGAGGATCTCCAGGACGGTCGGCTCGTCGAGGGCGAAGCTCTCCCACGGGACGAGCTTGAACACGAAGTCGTGCCGGACCCAGCCCGCCTCGCGGCCTTCGGACGCCGTTTCATGCGTGAACACGCCCTCGCCGGGCGAGAACTGCACGTCCTGGACCGGCCGGTACGTCACCCGGAAGCCCGCCTCCTCGGCCGCCGCCCCGACGACGGCGAGGTTGGCATCGTCCTCCGGCGCGTCGGCGTAGCCGGTGCAGAGGAGCGTGGGCGAAAGGTCCGAGTTGGCCCCTTTGAGGCGGCCGAACTGCTCGACGAGGCGCTCGTAGAGCTCGTTGAACTGCTCCGCCTCGGCGTCGCCCTGGAGCTGCGCCCACTGCGCGATGGCCGTCTCGGGGATGGCCGTCGCCGTGTCCGCGTTGAACTCGATGAGCCGCACCGGCTGCCCGCCGACGCCGCCGGCGAGGTCGAAGCGGCCGTAGAGGTGCCAGTGCCGGTCGTCGTCCCACGAGTGCCGCACGAGCGCGTGGAGCGATTTCGGGACGCCCACCTCGTCCAGCAGGTCGTGGGCGAGCACGTGCTCGGCGGCCTCGACGAGGAGCGCGTACAGCTCGTTGCCGGCGAGGGCAAGCGCCTCGGCGTCGGCATCCGTGATCTCGACCACCTCGCCGGTGAGGTAGGGGCGGCCGGGCGCGTCGTTCTCGGCGAGCCAGCCCCAGCCCACGCGGTCGAGCGCCTCGCGGGTGACCGGGGCGGCAGAGCGGAGGTGAACGAGGGAGTCAGACATATTGGGAGCGAAGACGTACCGGCTGAATCCCACGTGTGCGCCGGCGTTCCGGCGCGCCGGCAGTCGTCCAGCCCGTGCTCAGCCGCCGCCGCTGCGCCCGCCGACACCGCGGCTGAACGCGCCCGAACGCCCGCCGGACGGCCGCGCGGCACGCGTCGTGGCGGCACTCTGGGCCGCGCGGACCCGGCTCGTCGTCGCGAGCGTCCCGCGGCGCTGCGCGGCCGCGACGCCCGAGCGAACCGTCGACTGGCTCCGCTGGCGGACCGACTCGTTCGCGTAGGCCCGGCCGGGCGCGTTGTAGCCGTAGCCGGCGTAGAACGGCGGACGCCACATGCTGAACAGGGCCGACATCAGGAGCACGTTGCCGAGGCCGTAGCCGCCGCCGTATCCGCCCGAGGCCCGCGCCTCGCCGTTCTGATTCTCCCCGTTGCCGTCCCCCCACGAACCGCCGGCCCCGGCGAGGCCCGCGCTGTCCGGCGGCGTCGCTGGGAGGCGTGCCGCAAACGCCTCGGGGCTGTCGAGGCGCTCCGTCCGCGTCCCGCCCGGAGCCGCGGCGTCGAGGTGGACGATCGTGACGCCGCCGGCGCGGCCCTCGACCACGCGTTCGTCGGCGATGACGTACGAGCCGTCGGGCTGCTGCTGGATGACGGTCTCGACGCCCGTCAGCGGGACCGTGTCCTCCGAGGCGGGCGGATCGGCGTCTTGCTGGCAGCCGGCGAGGGCGACCGCCGCCGGCGCGACGAGCGCGGCGCCGAGGGTGAGGTAGAGGCCGGTCCGGACGTCGGACGCGCGGCGGATTCGGGCAGCCCCCGCGGGCGGAATCGTCGGCATGGGAGGTCAGAGAGTTCGGGTGTACACGCACAAGGCCGCGCCTCTGTTGCGCAGCGGGACGCCCCGTTGCGCGACATCCCTCCGGACCCCGTGCGGGGCTGTTCCGAGCCCCGGCACCGGCTCGCCGTACGTTGCCGCTTCGCCCCCACCGACCCGATGCGTCTCTTCGTCGCCAACACCGACGCCGACTGGGCGGCGTTCCTCGCGCGCGAGCCGGGCCTGGACGAGGCCAACTTCTGGCGCCCGAGCGGCCAGGCTGGTTTCAAGGCGCTCGGGTTTGGTGAGCCGCTCGTGTTCAAGCTCAAGAAGGCCCACGGCCACGCCATCGTCGGGTTCGGCCTGTTCGCAGCATTTCGCCGGATGTCCGTCGCCGAAGCGTGGGGCGCGTTCGGTCGGGCCAACGGAACGGCCACGCGCGACGAGATGTGGGCGCGCGTCGCCCGGTACGCGTTTGGGCGCGCCGCGCCGTACGACCCCCGCCACGCGGTCGGC
>JANPJI010000504.1:0-5906 GCA_031425425.1 Rubricoccaceae bacterium | reverse complement strand
ACAACTGCTACGTCCGCGGCGACCGGCTCTTCCTGGCACACTACACCGAGGGCCTCCGCGTGTTCGACATCTCCACGCCGACCGCGCCGGTCGAGGTCGCGTTCTACGACACGTACACGGGCGGCGGCTACGGCTACAACGGCGCGTGGGCGGTGTACCCGTGGCTGCCGTCGGGCCGGATCCTGGTGTCGGACCGCACGGGCGGCATCTCGGTCGTGCGCCTCACCGGCGGCGTTGCCTCGGAGCCCGACGCGGTGTCGGTGGCCGGCGACGTGACCGTCGGCCCGAACCCGGTCCGCGGCGCGGCCCGCGTGAGCTACCGCCTCGCCGCGGCGGCGTCCGTCCGCCTGTCGCTGTTCGACGTGCTCGGGCGCGAGGTCGCGGTGATCGCAGAGGGCCCGCAGGGTGCAGGTCCGCAGACGGCGACGCTGGACACGCGCGGGCTGGCCCCGGGCGTCTACGTCGCTCGCCTCGCCGTCGGCGGACGCGCGGGCCGGCCGGCGCTCGTCACCATCGCGCGGTAACGGACGGGCGGAAACGCACGACGGCCGCTCCGGAGTCGGGGCGGCCGTCGTGCAGTCGGTCAGAGTCGGCTACTCGGCCGGACCCATCCGGGCGGGTGCCTCGTCGCGGGGGACAACCTCGAACGTGATCCGGGCTGTGCCCGCTCCGCGCATCTGGAGGTAGTCGGCCGTAGCCCCCGAGACGTCCAGCACGCGGGCGCGGTGGAACGGGCCCCGGTCGTTGACGCGGACGTAGACCGTGCGCCCGTTGCGCTCGTTGGTGACCCGGAGGACGGTCCCGAAGGCGAGCGTCCGGTGGGCGGCCGTGAAGGCCCCGCGGTCGTAGCGGTCGCCCGAGGCGGTGCGGCGGCCGTGGAGCGAGGCCGCGTAGAAGCTGGCGACGCCGCGGCGCGCTTCGGCGCGGCGGCCGCCCGGCGTCACCGTCTGTGCGGTGGCGGGGACGGCGAGGGCCGCCCCGAGGGCGGCCAGAAGGAGGAAACGGCTCACATAGGAGTCGGATGGCGAGACGGCGGAAACCGGGCGGGCGCAGCGCGCAGGACCGGGCGTGCTCCCGGTTGAGGGCACGGCGACAAGGATAGGGCACGCCCGCGCACCCCGCCTTCACCGAGCCCCCACCCGGTCATTCGGGCGCGCTTCCGCTCCCCAGAGCCCGATCTGGACGTGTTTCTTCACGACCTGTACACGGTTCGCTGATCCGGCGATCGCGACCGGAGCCGCCGGCCGGGGCGTCTATCTTGACCGTTCACGCCTTCTTTTGCCGCGCCCGCGGCGCGCCCGCATGGCTTCCGCCGCCCTCGCCGTTGCGTTGAGCTATCTGCTCGGCGCGGTCCCCTTCAGCCTCGTCGTCGCGCGCACACACGGCGTGGACCTGCGGGCGCACGGGAGCGGCAACGCCGGGGCGACGAATGTGTGGCGCGTACTCGGCAAGGGTCCCGGCGCGCTCGTGTTCGCGCTCGACTTCGCCAAAGGCCTCCTTCCCACCCTTCTCGCCCCACGCCTCGTCGAAGCGGCAGCGCTCGGAGCGGACGGCGGCGCATGGCTGGCCGTCCTCGCCGGCACGGCGGCGATGGTCGGGCACGTGGTGACCGTGTGGGGCCGGGTCTTTTTCGGGTCGTGGAAGGGCGGCAAAGGCGTCGCGACCGGGGCCGGGCTCATTGCCGGGCTGATCCCCGTCGCCACGCTCGTCGCCGTCGCCGTGTTCGCCGGTGCGATGTGGGCGACGCGGTGGGTGTCGCTCGGGTCCATCCTCGGGGCGCTCTCGCTGCCGGCGACGCTCGCCGCGCAGACCGCCCTCGGCGCGCGCTTCGCCGCCCCGATCTGGGGCTTCGCGCTCGTCGTGCCGCTGTTCATCGTGTGGACGCACCGCACCAACGTCCGGCGGCTCCTCGACGGGACCGAGCCGCGGCTCAAGGACAAGACGGCGGGCCTGGGGACGTAGACCTACGCCTTCGCCTCAGCCGCCTCGCGCACGGCGGGCACGACGACGCGGGCGACGGTCCTCGCCAGGATCCGCTGCCCGGCCGCCGTCGGGTGCACCTGGTCGCCCTGGTTCAGCGAGCGTTCGCCGGCGACGCCGTCAAGGAGGAACGGGATCAACTCGGCTCCGGCCTCCTCAGCGACGGCCGGGAAGACGGCCCGGAACTGCTCCCCGTAGGCGGCCCCGTAATTCGGGAGCGTGGAGACGCCGGCCACGACGAGGCGCGCCTCGGGGGCTGCGGCGCGGACCTTCGCCAGAATCGCCGCCAGGTTGGCCCGCATCGCAGCCACGTCCTGCCCGCGGAGGCCGTCGTTGGCGCCGAGCGCGAGCACGAACACGTCGGGCGTCGTCCGCGACAGCACCCAGTCCACGCGGCGCAGGCCGCCCGCCGACGTCTCGCCCGAGCTCCCCGCATTCACGACGCGGGCCGGGATGCCGGCCGCCCGCAGCGAGTCGCCGACGAGGGCCGGGTAGGCCTCCACGCCGGGGTTGGCGAGGCCGTACCCCGCGGTGAGGCTGTCGCCGAAGAACACGACGACGACCGAGTCGCCCGCCACGGAGGCACCTGAGGCGGGCACCGCCGCGGTCGGCGTAGAGTCATCCGCCGCAGGCGCGGCGACAGTCGGATCGGGCGCCTCGGTGCAGCCGGCGGCGAGAATCGGGAGCATCAGCAGGAGAGAACGCATCGAAGATCGGGGGTTTGGCGGTTCACACGGCGCGGGAACGTCCTGTTCCGGGGCGTCGGTGCGCTCGCCGTGGAGATGCCTCGCTGCCCGAACCCGACGCGCGGGCCGCCGTATGGCGCGCTCCTTCGATCCGCCTGCTACGCCCGTGCCCGAGCCCGTCCTCTCCGCCCACGACCTCACCAAGACGTTCCAGAGCGGTGGCCGGCCGCTGACCGTCCTCGACGGCGTCTCGTTCGCCGTCGAGGCGGGCGCGTCGTGCGCCATCGTCGGGCCGTCTGGGTCGGGCAAGACGACGCTGCTCGGGCTGTGCGCCGGGCTCGACCGGCCGAGCCGCGGGACGGTGACGCTGGACGGGACGCCGCTCGGCCCCCTGAGCGAGGACGAGCGCGCCGCCCTGCGCGCGCGGTCGGTCGGGTTCGTGTTCCAGAACTTCCGCCTGCTGCCCAGCCTGACGGCGCGCGAGAACGTGGCCCTCCCGCTCGAACTCCGCGGCGAGCGCGGCGCACGGGCTGCGGCCGAGGCGCTGCTCGGGCGTGTCGGACTCGCCGAGCGCGCGGGGCACTACCCGAGCCAGCTCTCGGGCGGCGAGCAGCAGCGGGTGGCCCTCGCGCGCGCCTTCGCCGGCCACCCGCGCCTCCTCTTCGCCGACGAGCCCACGGGCAACCTCGACGCGGAGACCGGCGCGACGGTCGAGGCCCTCCTGTTCGAGCTCAACCGCGAGGCCGGGACGGCCCTCGTCGTCGTCACCCACGACGCCGACCTCGCTGCCCGCTGCGGGCAGGTCGTGCGGCTCAAGGGCGGCCGGGTCGTCGAGGACGGCTCGGCGGGACGTGGAGAAGACGGGAGGATGCGAACAGGCCAGACCATCCCGGTCTGACGACAGCCGTCCTGCGCCGCCCTTCCCGTCCTCAGTCCTCCCCTCCATATGCCCTTCCTCCCGACCCTGGCCTGGCGCGACAGCCGCGGCGTCCGCGGGCGCCTCGTGCTCTACGTCTCGGCGATGGCCCTCGGCGTGGCCGCGCTCGTCGCGATCCGCTCGTTCGGCGTCAACCTCCAGCGGGCCGTGGACGAGCAGGCGCGCGACGTGTTCGGGTCCGACCTCGAAGTCAGAAGAAGCGCGCCGTTCAGTGCCGAGCACGAGGCGCTCCTCGACTCGCTCGCTGCCGAGACGCAGGCCGGCGTCCTCCGCGAGGCGACGTTCCCGTCGATGGCCCGCTTTCCCGCGGCGGGCGGCGGCGAGGGCCGGGCGCGCCTCGGGCAGGTCCGCGCCCTCGACGGCCCGTTCCCGCTCTACGGGCAGGCCGAGACGACCCCCGCGGACGCCGTGGGCCGCTTCCAGCAGAGCGGCGGCGCGCTCGTCGACGCCACGCTCATGCTCCAGATGGAGGCCGACGTGGGCGACTCGGTCCAGGTCGGCGGGCGGACGTACGCCATCGTCGGGCGCGTCGACGGCATGCCGGGGCAGACCGACGTGGCCGCGCTCGTCGGGCCGCGCATCTACCTGCCGCTCGCAGACCTCGACTCGACCCTGCTCGGGTTCGGCAGCCGGGCGCGGTTTCTCGCCGCGTTCCGCTTTCCCGACGAGGCCGAAGCGACCGGCGCTCCCGCCGCGCTCGCGGCCACAACGCCGCGCCTCGACCGGGCGGACCTCCGCTACGACACGGCCGGCGAGGACCAGGAGCAGATCAACGAGGCGTCGGGCTACCTCACGCGGTTCCTGTCGCTCGTCGGGTTCGTGGCGCTCCTGCTCGGCGGCGTCGGCGTGGCGTCGAGCATCAGCGTGTACGTGAAGGAGAAGGCCGAGACCGTTGCGACGCTGCGGTGCCTCGGGCTGTCGTCGCGGCGCGTGCTCGCCGTGTACGCGATGCAGGCGGTCGCGCTCGGGATCGTCGGGTCTGCATTCGGAGCCGCGCTGGGCGTGGCCGTCCAGCGCCTGCTGCCCGTCGTCCTCGCCGGCTTCCTGCCCGTCGACGTGTCCAACGACGTTGTGCCGGGTGCGCTCCTCGAAGGGCTGGGCGTCGGCCTCGTCGCCTCGGTCCTGTTCGCGATGTGGCCGCTCGCGGGCGTGCGCCGCGTGCCGCCGCTGCGCGCGATCCGGGCCGACGCCGAGGCGCGCGGGGCGGACCCGCTCCAGCTGTTCGTCGGGCTCCTGCTCGTCGCGGCCGTCGCGGGCTTCGCGTACCTCCAGACGCAAGACGTGCGCGGGACGGCCGCGTTCGTCGGGGGCACGGCGGCCGTGTTCGCGCTCCTCGCCGGCGTCTCGGTGGGGATCCGCGCGCTCGTTCGGCGGCTCGTGCCGCCGGGCCTACCGTGGGCGTGGCGGCAGGGCCTCGCCAACCTCTACGCGCCCGGCAACCAGACGCTCGTGCTGACGCTCACGCTCGGCCTCGGCGTGTTCCTCGGGCTCGCGCTCGCGCTCGTACAGACGTCCGTCCTCGCCCGCGTCGCCCTCCCGACGAGCGGCGCGGCCGGCGGAGGGGGGCCGGACGTGGTCCTGTTCGACGTCCAGCCGGACCAGCGCGACAGCCTCCGCACGCTCGTCCGCGGCGAAGGGCTCGACGTGCTCGGTGAGGTCCCGATCGTCCAGATGCGCATCGCCGCGCTCGACGGGGTCCGCACGGACTCGCTCCTCGCCGATACCGCCGCGACGGCCAACCGCGTCGGCGGGACGGGCGGCGCAGGCGGCGGGCCTGAACGGTGGGCGCTCGCCCGCGAGTATCGGTCGACGTACCGCGCCGATCTGATCGGCACGGAACAGGTTACGGCCGGAACATTCGAAGGAACGGTAGACCCCACGGCAGCCGTCGTGCCCGTCTCGATGGAGCAGGAGCTCGCGGCCGACCTCGGCCTGCGCGTCGGCAGCCGCGTCACGTGGGACGTCGGCGGGGTTGAGGTCGAGAGCCGTGTGACGAGCCTCCGCGAGGTGGACTGGGCGCAGGTGCAGCCGAACTTCTTCGCCGTCTTCCCCGCTGGCCCGCTTGATGCCGCCCCACAGACGGCCGTTCTGCTGACGCGCGCCGGCACGCCCGAGGCGTCGGCCCGGCTCCAGAGCGCCGTCGTGGAGGCGTTCCCCAACGTCTCCGCCGTGGACGTGCGCTTGGTGCTGGAACTGCTGGACCGCGTGCTCGGGCGCGTCGCGTTCGTGCTCCGGTTCATGGCGCTGTTCGCCGTCGTCACGGGCCTCGTCGTGCTGGCGGGGGCCGTCCGCGTGGCCCTCGG
>JANPJI010000503.1:0-2552 GCA_031425425.1 Rubricoccaceae bacterium | reverse complement strand
TCGTCGCCCCGATGCACTGGATCTCGCCCCGAGCCAGCGCCGGCTTGAACATGTTGCTCGCGTCGAGCGAGCCGCTCGCTCCGCCGGCCCCGACGAGCGTGTGGAGCTCGTCGATGAACAGGATGACGTCCTGGTTCTTTTCGAGCTCCGTCATGACGGCCTTCATGCGCTCCTCGAACTGCCCTCGGTACTTGGTCCCGGCGACAAGTGCGGCGAGGTCGAGAGTCACGATCCGCTTGTCGAAGAGGACGCGCGAGACCTTGCGCTGCGTGATGCGGAGGGCGAGGCCCTCGGCGATGGCCGTCTTGCCGACTCCCGGCTCGCCGATCAGGACCGGGTTGTTCTTTTTGCGGCGCGAGAGGACCTGCGCGACGCGCTCGATCTCTCGCTCGCGGCCGACGATCGGGTCCAGCTTGCCGTCTTCGGCGAGCAGCGTCAGGTCGCGGCCGAAGTTGTCGAGGACGGGGGTTTTGCTCTTGTCTGCCACGGGTTTGCGTTCGCTGCTGGAGGAACGGGACCGGCCGGGGCGCTCGCCTTCGGCCGGGCCGGAGCGCGGCGTCGCCTTGCCGGAGAGGATGGAGTCGAGCTCGGCGCGGACGGCGTCGTAGGTCACCGAGAAGGCCTGCTGGAGGATCTGCGCGGCGACGTTCTCGTCGTCGCGGAGCAGCGACAGCAACAGGTGCTCGGTGCCGATGACGTCGCTCTTGTAGAGCTTGGCCTCGAGGTATGTGATCTTGAGGACCTTCTCGGCCTGCTTCGTCAGCGGGATGTTGCCGACGGTGAGCGTGCCGCCCGTGCTGCGCACGGTGTCCTCGACGGCCTTCTTGAGCTTGAAGAGGTCGCAGCCGAGGTTGCGGAGGATCTTGACGGCGATCCCCTCGCCCTCCCGGATGATGCCGAGGAGCAGGTGCTCGGTGCCGATGTAGTCGTGCCCGAGGCGGATCGCTTCCTCGCGGGAGTACGAGATGACGTCGCGGACGCGGTTGGAGAAGTTGCCTTCCAAGGGTTCGGGGCGCGCCGGGGCGCGCGCTGTGCGGCGGTGGCCGTGCGTTACGCGGAGAACGAGGAGCCGCAGCCGCAGGTGCTCGTCGCCGTCGGGTTGTCGAAGACGAAGCCGCGGGCGTCGAGGCCGTCGTGGTAGTCCACGGTCGTGCCCATGAGGTAGAGCCCGTGGCGCTTGTCCATGAAGACGGTGATCGGGTCGCCGGCGGTGCCGTCGGCGGCGGGCGCGTCGAGGTGGAACGTGAGGTCGTGGTCGCGGGCCTTGTCGAAGCCGAGCACGTAGGACATGCCCGAGCAGCCACCGCCCTTGACGCCGACGCGGAGCCCGAAGTGGGCCGGGATCTGCT
The DNA here is from genome assembly GCA_031425425.1 of Rubricoccaceae bacterium. Taxonomy (GTDB): domain Bacteria; phylum Bacteroidota; class Rhodothermia; order Rhodothermales; family Rubricoccaceae; genus DASVSE01. Next base: position 1,203 of record JANPJI010000503.1, on the reverse strand, counting down.
TGTTGGCGACGATCCGGCGGACCTCGGCCGCGGCGCGGTCGGTGAGCGTGACGGGGGCCGGTCGGGCGGGGGGAGGAGCAGCCAGCTCCGGGGCCGACGGGGCGACAGCAGGATGCATGGGTCCGGGGAAGTGTGTGTGGGGTCCTATCGAAAACGCCCGGCGCTGTTCCACGCGTGCGCGTGGGCGTGTGGAGAGTTCGTCGTGCCCAAGCTACGTGCTCGGGCGGCGGGCGGGCCGTCACGGCTCACCGTCGTCACGGCGCGGCGCTGAGGCGGAGCGAGGCGGCTGCGACGATGTAGACGGACCAGTCGCCGCCGCGGTCGCTCGCGAACACCAGCGAGCCGCCGTCGGGCGTGAAGCTCGGGAAGCTCTCGTTGGCCGCCGTGTTGACCGCTGCGAGCGGCCGGACGTCGGCCCACCCGTCGCCGGCGCGCGTCGCGACGTACAGGTCCTCCTGCCCGGACCCGTCCGTGGCGCCCAGGCGCTGGAAGACGAGATGCCGCCCGTCGGGTGAGACGGCCGCCGCGGACTCGAACGCGGCGCTGTTGACCGGCGGGCCGAGCGGGACCGGCGGCCCGAACGTGTCGCCGTCAGGCGGGGCGACGTAGAAGTCGGTGTCGGCGGCGTCGGTGCGGGCGGTCCAGTAGAGGAGCCGGCCGTCGGGGAGGAGCGTCGCGCCGAGTTCGCTCGCGACGGGCCAGCCCGCCTCGGCCGCCCGCGGGAGGTTGATGTTGGCCGGGAGCGGCCGCGGCGTGCCCCAGACGTCGCCGACGCGGTCCATCACCCACAGGTTGTCGCTGCGGTCCGCCGCGCGCGCACCGGGGACGGGCCGGCGCGACGAGAAAAAGAGGCGCTGCCCGTCGGCCGTCACGAACGGCTCCTCCTCGACTCCGGTCGAGAACGGGGCGAGCACGGGCATGGACCACGCGCCGTCGGCGTAGCGAGTCACGTAGATCTGCTGGACGCCGCCGGCGGGCCGCCGCGTGAGGTACGCCTCGCGGCCGTCGGGCGCGAAGGCGAGACGGAACTCCTCGGCATCCGTCGAGACGACGCCGGGGGCGAAGAGGCACGGCGTGGCGCAGGGGCTCGGCGAGCCCGGCCGCCACGTCGCGGCGACGCTCACGGCCGTGTCGGCGGCGAACGTGACCTCGTTGTCGAGCCGCCCGTCCGCCCCCCATGCGCGCCAGAGGCCGTCGCGGCGG
>JANPJI010000502.1:0-2651 GCA_031425425.1 Rubricoccaceae bacterium | reverse complement strand
GTCCTGGCCGTGCGGTTGCAGGAGGTGTTCGGGATGCGCGAGACGCCGCGCGTGTGGGGCGGGCGCGTGCCGGCCGTGATGCACCTGCTGAGCCCGGCCGGGCGGCCGGCGCAGGTCACGCAGGACCTCGCCTCGTTCTGGGCGAACGGCTACTTCGACGTCCGCAAAGACCTCCGCGGGCGCTACCCGAAGCACGCCTGGCCCGACGACCCGCTCACGGCCCCGCCGACGGCCCGGATCCGACCGCGACGCGCGTGAGCCGTCGGCCTGTGAACCTCCGGCCCGTGTGAGCCGCGTCAGGCGGGGTCCGGCTGGAGGCGGCGGCCCATCTCGATCGCGCGCGCGATCTCGCGGTCGGCGACCTCGACGTTGCCCCAGCCCCCGGACTCGGTGTGCTTCTCCTCAAGGTCCTTGTAGACCTGGAAAAAGTGCTCGATCTCCTTCAGCGTGTGCGGCGCGACGTCCCCGAGCTGGTGGACGTGCGCGTAGAGTGGATCGCGGGCCGGGACGCAGAGGATCTTGTCGTCCGCCTGCCCGCCGTCGATGAGGTGGAACACGCCGACGGGGCGCGCCTCGATGACGCAGCCCGCGAACGTCGGCTCGCGGACGAGCACGATCGCGTCGAGCGGGTCGCCGTCGTCGTGGAGCGTCTGCGGGACGAACCCGTACTCGCCGGGGTAGTGGATCGACGAGTACAGCACACGGTCGAGGCGGAAGCAGGCGGCCACGAGGTCGTACTCGACCTTGTTGCGCGAGCGCTTCGGCGTCTCAACGACGACGTGGATGAGGTCCGGCTTCGAGAGCGGGCGCGGCGGGAGGTCGCGCCAGAGGTTTGCAGGCATACGGAGGTGAGCGAGGGGCGCAGGACGCGAGCGAATCAACCTTCCCCTTCAACCTTGTCCTCCTGAACTTGATTCAGGATCTGCCTTCCCGGCTCGCCAACCGTTCATGAATGCAAAAGCCTGATCCTGAATCGAGTTTGGGAGGACACAGATTCTGTGTCGTGCCGCGGGGGTGCCACGGCGGTGCCTCAGCGCACACGGCCGACTGCGTCTCGCCTCGTCCGCACGGCCCACGGGCACCGGCCACGGCCGACCGTCACCGCCGCCTCACACCGCGCCGATCTCCTGCCGCGACTCGGCGTCCTCCGGCGACGACGGGCCGTCGGCGAGGAGCGCCTCGGCGGGCATCATCGCGCCCTCGGCGGGGATGTTCAGCTCGCCCTCCCAGCGCGCCATCACGGCCGTGGCGAGGCAGTTGCCGACGAGGTTGACGGTCGTGCGCGCCATGTCCATCAGCTCGTCCACGGTGAGGATGATCGCGATGCCGGCGAGCGGGAGGCCGAACGCGGCGAGCGTGCCCGAGAGGATCACGAGGCTCGCGCGGGGCACGGCCGCGACGCCCTTGCTCGTCAGCATCAGCGTGAGCACCATGCCCGCCTGCGTGGCCCACGACAGCTCGATGCCCGCCGCCTGCGCGACGAACACGGACGCGACGGCGAGGTAGAGCGTCGAGCCGTCGAGGTTGAACGAGTAGCCCGTCGGCATCACGAAGGCGACGATGCGGCGCGGCACGCCGAAGGCCTCCATGCGCTGCATCGCGAGCGGGAGCGCGGCGTCGCTGCTGGTCGTCGTGAACGCGATAAGGGCGGGCTCTCGGACCTGCTTCAGGAACCGCAGGATCGGAATGCGGGCCAGGAGCGCCACCGGCAGGAGGGCGATGAGCACGAACACGATCAGGGCCGCGTAGAGCGTCAGCACGAGCGCGAGCAGCGGCTTCAGCACCTCGATCCCGCTGTGCGCGACCGTCACCGCGAGCGCGGCCCCGACGCCGATCGGGACGTACAGCATCACCAGGCCGACGAGCTTGAACATGGCCTCGGCGAGGCCCTCGGTGAACGCGAGGAACGCCTCCTTCGGCTTGCCGCGGACCTGGCTCAGCGCGACGCCGAACAGGATCGAGAAGAACACGATCTGCAGGACGTTGTTGGTCGCCATCGCCTCGAAGAAGCTCGTCGGGACGATGTCGCGGATGTGGTCCTGCCAGCCTTTGGGCTCGACGAGCTCGGGGGCGCTGTTGGAGGCCTCGGCGGCGCGGAGGGCGACCGTGAGCGCGGGGTTGTCGCCGGGGCGGGCGATGTTGACCGCCGCGAGGCCCACGAGAAGCGCGATCGTGGTCACGACTTCGAAGTACAGCAGCGAGCGCCACGCGAGGCGGCCGACCTTCTTGAGGTCGTCGCCGTGGCCTGCGATCCCGATCACGAGCGTCGCGAAGAGGATCGGCGCGATGATCATCTTGATCCCGCGGATGAACAGGTCCGAGAGGATCTTGAGGTCCGCCCCGTCGAAGCCCGGCGTCTCGGCCCCGTTGCCGGGGAACAGCACGCCGACGAGGACGCCCGCGGCCATGCCGATGAAGATCCAGTACGTGAACGAGAGCCGGCGGAGGCCGCGTTTCGGCGCGGCAGGAGCAGCGGTCGGATCCGTGGTCGGGGACATCGGGCAGGGCGGGAGGCGGGCCGCCAAGCTACGCGCCCGCGTCCCGGCCGGGCCTACGCGTCCTCCCGGGCGACGGCCTGCGCCGCGTCGCGGGTGGGGCACCGCGATCGACCGTGCGGGCCCGGCGGGCCGGGGGTTTCTTATCGGGGTCCC
>JANPJI010000501.1:0-5304 GCA_031425425.1 Rubricoccaceae bacterium | reverse complement strand
GCGTACACGCGGCTGCTGCTGCTCCGCGACGGCGCGCTCGACGTCGCGCCGGTCCCGATCCAACTCACCGAGACGCTCTCGAATCTCTCGTGGTCGCGCAGCGCGGGCCTCCGCGAGGAGGTCGTCGCGCGGCGCAGGCTCCCGGCCGGCGGGCCGTTCCGGTGGGCCCCGCCCGGCCCCGTTCCGGACCTCTACCTCGACGACGTGCTCGTGCTCGACGGACAGCGCGTGCCCTCTCCGCTTGCGCCCGACGCGCTCCGCCACTACGCCTTCCGCCTCGGCGAGACGCTCGACGCCCGCGGCGTCCGCTTTCTCGACGTCGCCGTCGTGCCGCGCCGCGGCGGGCTCGTCGCCGGCCGCATCCGCATCGTGGATACGCTGCTGGTCGTCGCCGAGGCGGACCTGCGCCTCGACGGCCCGCGCCCCGCCGGGGCAGACCTCTTCGAGGCGGCCTACCGCTGGACGTACGCGCCGGTCTACGTCGATGACGCGCTCCGCGACTCACTCTGGTTTCCGTCCATGTTCACGCGCGAGGGCAGCGTGACGGTCAACCTGCCCGGCTACCGCGTCCCGACCGTCCGCTTCCGCCAGCAGTCCGCTCTCACGCTCGTCGTGCCGGGTGTGCCGGGCGAGGCGGCCCGCTTCGGCCGCCGCTACGGGAGCACGACCGACGTCTACGCCGGCCGCGAGGTCTATGCGCTCGGCCGCCGCGCGCTCCCGCCGGACTCCCTCGAACGGGCCGTCGACTCGGAGCCCCGGTTCCGGCGGATGCGTCTCGCAGAGATGCTCCCGCCGCAGGAGGGCATTCCGCTGGCTCTCCCGTTCGGCCTCCAGCGAGCCCTCCGGCCCGACATCGAGGGGACGGACGAGTGAGAAACGGGTCGGAGAACGAGCGGGAGTCCGCCCCGCCGCCATCCCGCCGCCGACGGCGGCGGACCTGTTCGTGGTCGCGTTGCACCTCAGCGGCTTCTGCTGAGGCGCAACCTGGGTACCCTATGCGCCCGGCCTGTCCCCCCACCGCTCACCACTCACATGCCTGTTGTCGTCATCACCGGCGCGAGCCAGGGCCTCGGCGAGGCCCTCGCCATCGCCTTCGCGGCCGAGTACGGCCGGACGGCCCGCCTCGCGCTCGTCGCCCGCTCCGAAGCCGGCCTCGGGCGCGTCGCGCACGCGTGTCGCCAGCGGCAGGCGACCGCCGAGGCGTTCGTCTGCGACGTCACCGACGATGCGGCCGTCGAGCAGATGGCCGCCGACGTGGCGGCGCGCCTGGGCGTGCCGGACGTGCTGGTCAACAACGCGGGGCGCTTCACGCCGGGCGGCCTCGGCGCGACGACCCCGGCGGCCTTCCGCGAGGCGGTCGAGGTGAACCTCACGAGCGCCTTCCTCGTCTCGCGCGCCTTCCTGCCCGCCATGCTCCAGCGCGGGACGGGCCGCGTGCTGATGATGGGCTCGGTCGCATCAGTGAAGGGCTATCCCGGCGGGCTGGCCTACGGGGCCGCCAAGCACGGCCTGCTCGGGCTCGCGCGCGCGCTCCGCGAGGAGACGAAGGGCTCGGGCGTCGGCGTCACGACTTTGCTGCCGGGGGCGACGCTCACGCCGTCATGGGCCGGCTCGGGCGTGGACGAGGCGCGCCTGATGCCCGCCGCGGACGTCGCCCGCGTCGCAGTCGAGATCGCCGGACTGTCCGGCCGGACGGTCGTCGAGGAAGTCCTCCTCCGCCCCGATGCCGGCGACCTCTGACGGTGCCCCGGAGCACGAGCGCAGAAACCGCAACACGCGCACCCGACCGCCGCGGCCGGGCCGTTCGTAGGCTCCGCTCCTTCCTCCTGACGTCATGCGCCTCGCCCTCGTCCTCGCCCTGATCGCCGCGGCCGGCCCTGTTCGGGCACAGGACGCCCGCCCCCGCAACGTCGTCTTCCTGATCGCAGACGGCTTCGGACCCGCCTCGGAAACCCTTGCCCGCGCCGCCAACGGCGGCCCGCTCGCGCTCGACGGCATCCGCACCGGGAGCGTCTCCACCGAGGCGACCGACAGCCGCGTCACCGACTCGGCCGCCGGTGCGACGGCCTACGCGTGCGGCATCAAGACTTATAACGGGGCCATCGCCGTCGGGCCAGAGGGCGCGCCGTGCGTCACCGTCCTCGAAGCCGCCCGCGACGCGGGCTATGCGACCGGGCTCGTCGCGACGAGCCGCATCACGCACGCCACGCCGGCGGCCTACGCCGCACACGTCCCCTCCCGCGCCGACGAGGCCGGCATCGCCGTCCAGATGGCCGCAGGGCGCGTCGACGTGCTGTTCGGCGGCGGCGGGCGCTTCTTCGTGCCCGAGGCCCAGGGCGGCAGCCGGTCCGACGGCCGTGACGTGCGCCGTGACCTGCTCGCGCAGGGCGTCGTCGTGACGACCACGCGGGCGGGCTTCGACGGCCTCCGCAGCGCGCCCGCGGTCGCCCTTCTCGCGCCGGACCACATGGCCTACGAGATCGACCGCGACGAGACCGACGAGCCGAGCCTCGCCGAGATAGCGACGAAGGCGCTCGACCTGCTCGCGGCGACGCCGGCCGCGCGCACCCGCGGCTTTTTCCTGATGATTGAGGGCTCGCGCATCGACCATGCCGGCCACGCCAACGACGCCGCGACGCACGCTCGCGACATCCTCGCCTACGACGCCGCCGTCGCCGCCGTCCTCGCCTGGGCGCGCCGCGACGGGGCCACGCTCGTCGTGTCCACGGCGGACCACGAGACGGGCGGGCTCACGCTCGGCCGCGACAACGTCTACGCCTGGGACCCCGCCCCGCTGCTCGCGGCGACGATGAGCCTGGAGCGCTTCGACCAGCGCCTCGCCGAGGCCGCTACCGGCTCGGGTTCTCCCGCCCTCGCGCTCGTCCGCGAGGCGCTCGGCAGCGACAGCCTCTCGGCCGACGAGGCCGCGCGACTCGCGGCACCCGACGACTGGATGGCGAGCCTGCGCGAGACGCTCGACCGCCGCGCGGGCGTCGCGTGGACGACGGGGGGCCACACGGCCGTCGACGTCGGCCTGTTCGCGTTCGGGCCGGGGAGCGAGGCGTTCCGCGGCTCGATGCCCAACGACGCCGTCGGCCGGGCCACCTTCCGTGCGCTCGGCCTGCCGCTCCCGTCCGCGGCGCAGACCGCTGCCAACCGCGCCGCGGCACAGGTCGAGGCGCGCGCGGAGTAGCGGATCTCCCCCGAGATGAACGGGTTGGCGCGTGGCGCGCCAGCGGACCCTCGCGCCCGGAGCGGAGTACGGCGCAGACCACGATCCGACCCGCTTGGCCGACAACCCCGCCCTCCTCTGCGTCGACGACGACGGCGACGTGCTCCGCGCCGTTGCCCGCGACCTCCGCGCCCGCTACGGCGGCGACTACCGCGTCCTCCGCGCCGACAGCGGCGAGGAGGCGCTCGACGCCGTCCGCGAACTCGACCGCCGCGGGCAGGCCGTGGCGCTGCTGCTCTCGGACCAGCGGATGCCGCGCATGGACGGCGTCCGCTTCCTCACCGAGGCTGCCGCCATCGTCCCGCGCGCCAAGCGCGTCCTGCTCACGGCCTATGCCGACACCGACGCGGCCATCGCGGCGATCAACCAGAGCCGCGTGGACCACTACCTCATGAAGCCGTGGGACCCGCCCGAGCAGACGCTCTACCCGGTCCTCGACGACCTCCTCGCCGACTGGCGCGCGGGCTACCGGCCCGGCGTCGGCGGCGTCCGCGTCGTGTCGGACCGCTGGAGCCCGGACGGCCACCGCATCCGCGACTTCCTCGCCCGCAACGGCGTCCCGTACACGTTCCTCGATGTCGAGACGTCGCCCGAAGCGCAGGCGCTCGTGTCCGACGGGAACGGTGCGCCGGGCGCGCTGCCGCTCGTGATTCTCGACGGCGGCGCGCGCCTCGACAACCCGCCGACAGCCGAGCTCGCCGAGCGCATCGGCCACCCGCGGCAGGCCCAGCGGGCGTTCTACGACCTCGCCATCGTCGGCGGCGGCCCGGCCGGGCTCGCGTCGGCCGTCTACGGCGCGAGCGAGGGGCTCCGGACGGTCCTCGTCGAGCGCGAGGCCCCCGGCGGGCAGGCGGGCACGTCGAGCCGGATCGAGAACTACCTCGGCTTCCCGTCCGGCCTCTCGGGCGCGGACCTTGCCCGCCGCGGGACCGCCCAGGCGCAGAAGTTCGGCGTCGAGATCCTCGCCCCGCGCGAGGTCGCGGCTCTCCGCATCGACGGCCCCTACAAGACGCTCGCCTTCGCAGACGGCGGCGAGATCGCGTGCCACGCGCTCATGCTCTCGATGGGCGTCGACTGGCGCCGCCTCGACGCCGATGGGGCCGAGGCGCTCGCCGGGCGCGGCGTCTACTACGGGGCCGCCATGACCGAGGCCGCCTCGTGCCGCGACGAGCGCGTGTTCGTCGTCGGGGCCGGCAACTCGGCCGGCCAGGCCGCCCTCTTTTTCGCCGACGTCGCCGCGCGCGTCGTGATGCTCGTCCGCGGCCCGGGTCTCGGCGCGAGCATGAGCCAGTACCTCGTCGACCGGATCGAGGCGCACGAGCGCATCGAGGTCCGCACCGGTGCCAGCGTCGCCGCGTGCCACGGCACGGAGCGCCTGGACGCCCTCACGGTCCGCGACGCCGCCACGGGGGCCGAGACGCGCGAGCCGGCGAACCTGCTGTTCGTCTTCATCGGAGCCGCGCCCCACACGGGCTGGCTGCCGCCCGATGTCGCCCGCGACGCGCGCGGGTTCGTCTACACCGGCCCCGACATCCCGGCGGCCGCCCTCGACGGGTGGCCTCTCGAGCGACCGCCGTTCCTGCTCGAAGCGAGCGTGCCCGGCGTGTTCGTGGCCGGCGACGTCCGGTCCGAGTCGGTCAAGCGCGTCGCGAGCGCCGTCGGCGAGGGGTCGGTCGCCGTCGCGTTCATCCACCGCCACCTCGCGTCGGTGTAGACGGACGCGGGGACGCCCCCCGAAGAGAGCGGCCCCGCGAGCGGAGGCGTCGGGCTAGTTCCGGGCCGCGAGCGTCTTGGACGTCACGGCCGGCCGAACGGCCGAGCGGTCGTTGCCCGAGTCGTCGGAGGTCGCGTCGATGGTGAGCGTGTAGTCGCCGTCTTGCCCGACCGTCACCGAGTTGGCGACAACGACGTAGGTGCCCGAGTCGAGCGACTCGTCGATGCTGGCCCGGTCGTCGTCGGTGGTGTTCTCGTCGATGGCGACCTGGGTGAGCGTCTCGTCGTTGATGTCGACCTCATAGACGATGAGGTACGGCGGGAAATCGTCGGACTCCTGCTCGATCTCGACGTCGGCG
>JANPJI010000500.1:0-2054 GCA_031425425.1 Rubricoccaceae bacterium | reverse complement strand
GCGCGGTCCGCCCCGCGGAGGGCGGGCACGACGGCGACGAAGAGCGCCTCGCGGCGGCGCGCCTCGTCCAGCCGTCCGCGGCCGTACGCGAGGGCCGGCTCGGGCTCGTTGGGCACCTCGCCGTCCAGGACCGCCTCGCGGACCCACGCCTTGAGCATGCCCACGGCGACGCCCTCGCCGGTGCCGAGCAGCGCCATGATCTGCTCGCCCGTCACCGGCGGCTGCCAGTTGCGGAGCCCGTCGCGCGCCTCGACCTCCGCCATGCGCGCCTCGACGCGGTCGTAGCCGGCGAGGTAGCGCTTCGAGCGGCGCGCGTTCTTGCTCGTCACGTCGGCCCGGACGAGCAGCATCAGGTCGTCGATGTCGTCGCCCGCGTCGACGATGAGGCGGCGGACGGCCGAGTCGGTCACGTCGGCGTCGACGAGTGCGGCGGGACGGTGGTGCAGGCGGACGACCGTCTGCACGAAGTCCAGCGGCTCGCCGAGGGGCAGGCGCAGCCGGCGGAACACCTCGGGCACGATCCGCCGCGGTCCGACGTCCTCGTGGCCGTGGAACGTCCACCCCGTGCCGGGCTCCCACCGCTTCGTCTCGGCCTTGCCGACGTCGTGGAGGAGCGCCGCCCAGCGGAGCCAGAGGTCGTAGCCGCGCGCCCGCGCGCCCACGCCGACGCCGGCCTGGAGGTACGCGAGGTTGTCGACGACTTCGAGCGTGTGCCAGAAGTTGTCCTTGTGCGCGCGCCCGCCGACCTCCTCGACGCCCGCGAGGCGCGTCACCTCGGGCAGGATGCGCTCCAGCAGGCCCGCCCGGAACAGCAGCCCGAGCCCGACGGACGGGACGGGAGCCGCGAGCAGCCTGGACAGCTCGTCCGTGATCCGCTCCGGACTCACGATGTCGAGGCGCGCGGCGTGGTCGGCCATCGCGGCGACGGCCTCGGGGGCGACCGTGAACGCGAGTTGGGCGGCGAACCTCGCCGCGCGGAGCATCCGGAGCGGGTCGTCGGCGAAGGTCACGGCCGGGTCCAGCGGGGTACGGAGGACGCGCGCCTGGAGGTCGGCGAGGCCACCGTGGTGGTCGACGGTGTCGCCGAAGCGGTCCGGGTGGAGGTCGGCCGCGAGGGCGTTGACCGTGAAGTCCCGTCGGGCGAGGTCGTCGCCGAGCGTGCCGTCCTCGACGAGCGGCTTGCGGCTGTCGGCGCGGTAGCTCTCGCGGCGCGCCCCGACGAACTCGACGACGAGCGCAGGTCCGTCGGGGTCGGCCTGCGGGTCGAGGCGCGCCAGGCGCGCGGCCGGGACGGTTACCGCGGCGGTCCCGAACGCCTCATAGACGGCCGGCGGCTTCACGCCGAGCGCCGCCGCAACGGCCTCTGCGAGCGCCACGCCAGGCCGCGCGCGCCCGTCGGGTGCCACTGCGACGACGTCGAGGTCGGTCGTCTCGCGTCCGAGCGCGGCGTCGCGCACGACGCCCCCCACGGCGTACACGTCCAGGCCGAGGCGCGCGGCCTCGACGCCGACACGGCGCAGAACGGGTTCGAACGGCAGAGGCACGGAATCGGGAATCGGGAATCGGGAATATCGGCTCGCCCCGGGCACTCGCAGGGGCACAGCACGCTCTGCCCGCGCCGCCATCTGCCCCGCGCTTCGACGCCAACATGCGTCCCCTTGTCCGCGACCCGGCCGAGGCGGAACGTTCTGAACCAGCGCCGCCCTCAACTTCTGTCATCCTGAGCCCCGCGAAGGATCTCGACGCCGTGCTGAGATCCTTCGCGGGGCTCAGGACGACAAGGATGTTGTGTTTGCGCGGTGTCCCCGTCCTCCCGCGCCCAGGCGTGCGCGCCGCCGTTCCTGTGCCCCGCTGGGCGTCACCGGAGCGCTGCCATGACCCGTTCCGCGAGGCGCATCGTCGCGAGCGCGTCGTCGAGCGGATACGGCGCTGGGCGGCCCGCCGCGACGGCCTCCACGAACGCAACCGCCTCCGCCCCGAGCGCCGCGTGGGCCGAAGCCGTCGTCTCCGCCCCCGCGGTGTAGACCGTCACCGTGCCGCCCGCCGCCCCGGCG
>JANPJI010000499.1:0-2099 GCA_031425425.1 Rubricoccaceae bacterium | reverse complement strand
ACAACGTCCAGATCACCGTCGCCGAGACGGTCGGGGTGGAGCACCGTGGGGGCTACTACGAGACCTCGGGCGCGATGCGCGACATGGTCCAGAACCACCTGCTGCAGCTGCTGTGCCTCGTCGCGATGGAGCCGCCGGTGTCGTTCGACGCCGACGAGGTGCGCTCCAAGAAGGTGGACGTGCTGCACGCGATCCGCCCGGTGACGGCCGAGCGCGTCCACGAGGTCGCGGTGAGAGGCCAGTACGGGCCGGGCTACGTCGGCGGGCAGGCCGTGGCGGGCTACCGGTCCGAGCCCGACGTCGCGGCGGCGTCCAACACGGAGACGTACGCGGCGCTGAAGCTGGAGGTCGACAACTGGCGCTGGCACGGCGTCCCGTTCTACCTGAGAACCGGCAAGCGCCTGCCGCGGCGCGTGTCCGAGGTGTCCGTCGAGTTCCGGCCCGTCCCGCACCGCGCCTTCCCGCAGGGCACCGACGAGGCGTGGCGGCCGAACCGGCTCGTGCTGCGGATCCAGCCGGACGAGGGCATCGTGCTGCGCTTCCAGGCCAAGCGCCCCGGCCCGCACATGCACCTCCACCCGGTCTCGCTGCGCTTCGACTACGACGAGACCTACGGCGCGAACCCGCCCGAGGCCTACGAGACGCTCCTCCTGGATGCCATCGAGGGCGACGCAACGCTGTTCATGCGCTCGGACCAGGTCGAGGCCGCGTGGGCCGTCGTCGACCCGATCCTCGATACGTGGGCCGAGACGCCCCCGGCGGAGCTGCCCAACTACTCCGCCGGCACGTGGGGACCCGCCGCCGCCGACCGCCTCCTGGCAGGGGACGGGCGGGCGTGGTCCGAGCCGCTCCCGCCGGACCCCGTCGCGGAGCCGGCCGCCGCCGCGGAGGCGATCAAGGCGGCTGTCATGGCCGAGGCGATGCCCCCGCCCGTCGCTGGCTGACGCGCGGGCTCGGTCGAGACGCGCGCGCGCGCCGCCTTCTGCACCGGCCTCATGCCTCCAGCGCGCGGGCGATCGCGCCGGCCACGGCCTCGGGACGCTCGAACACCAGGCGGTTCTCGAACCGGAGCACACGGACGCCGAGCCGGCCGAGGGCGGCGGTGCGCTCGGCGTCGTACGCCGCCTGTGCCGGCAGGTCGTGTACGCCCCCGTCGAGCTCGACCGCGAGGCGCGCCGACCGGCAGTAGAAGTCGACGATGAACGGCCCGATGCCGAACTGGCGCTGAAAGCGGTAGCCGGCGACCTGCCGCTCGCGCAGGAGGGTCCACAGGCGCGCCTCGGCGGGTGTGCCGTGCGTGCGAAGGTGGCGGCGCGCGGGCGTCTGGTGCGGGCGGTTGTGGAGGCGTCCCATGGCGGGTGGCCTGCCCCCCTGTCCGGGCGAGCGTGTGGAGTGCCGGGGCGGGGCGTCGGCGAGGCTCGCCCGGCCTGTCCCCCCGGAATCGGGGGACAGCGTACGACGCGCGTCATTGCTCGCGGCGTCATTCTCGTGCCAGCTCCAGGCCATTGTCCCCCCGACTCCGGGGGGACAGATCCGGCGCGCAACGTCATCGACCGTCCTGCCGGGGCCTCCGCGCGCCGGATCAGGGGGGCCCGCCCCCGTGGTGACGCACCGTAGGCACGGGCCGAGGCGTTTCTGGAGCGGAACGGCGGCCCGCGCCGCCGGTACTCACCCGAACAGCATCAGGCCCTGCATGGACGACCGGATCACGATCCGCGGCGCGCGCGAGCACAACCTCAAGGGCGTCGACCTCGACATCCCGCGCGGCCAGCTCGTCGTCATCACCGGCCTCTCGGGCTCGGGCAAATCGAGCCTGGCCTTCGACACGATCTACGCCGAGGGCCAGCGGCGCTACATGGAGAGCCTCTCCGCGTACGCGCGCCAGTTCCTCGGCGTGATGGAGCGGCCCGACGTGGACCTCATCGACGGCCTCTCGCCGGTCATCGCCATCGAGCAGAAGACGGTGGGCCGCAACCCGCGCTCCACCGTCGGGACCGTCACCGAGATCTACGACTTCCTGCGGCTTCTCTACGCCCGCGCTTCGGACGCGTACTCGTACACGTCCGGCCGGCCGATGCGGCGCCAGTCTGACGACGAGA
>JANPJI010000498.1:0-4972 GCA_031425425.1 Rubricoccaceae bacterium | reverse complement strand
GGTCGTGGTCCGCGTCCGCGAGCAGGCCGGCTGCGCCGAGGCCGCCCGCGATGTGCGAGACGAGAAACGGGGCGACGGAGAGGTAGAACACGCGGTCCGGCCGCGGCCCGCCGTCCGGCGCGAGGGCGTCGAGGCGCTCGGCGAGGCGCGTGTAGGTCTCGGGGAGGGTGGCGTCGCCCTGGAGGTAGACGAGGTTCGCTGCGAAGGCCGCCTCCGTCTCGCCTCCGGCGGGGTCGGCCGCGAGCGCGCGGAAGGCGTCGTCGCCCATCTCCTTGCGGTCCACGCCGACGACCGTGAACCGCTCGGGCAGGTGGCCGGCGCGGTGGAGCGCGCGCAGGGCGGGGAGGAGCTTGCGGGCGGCGAGGTCGCCTGCGGCCCCGAAGAGGACGAGTTGGACGGCGGGCGGAAGGGCGGGCATCGCGCGAGGAAGGGTGCGGATGCAGAATGCGGCCCGCGCCGGGATGTTCGCCGCAGCCGGCGGTTCGTCGCTCCGGCTCGGCCGCGCAACACATATCACAGACAGACAGACGGACGATCTGTCACGGTCGCGTGCGTATCTCGCCTGCTCTCCCTCCCCCCGCGACATGCCCGACTCTGCCCCGCCCCTCCTCACCCCGGACCAGTTGCTTGCCCACTGGCTCGGCCACCGCCGCGTCACGCGCCGGACCATCGAGGCCTTCCCCACCGACGAGGCGTTCGCCACGTTCTCCGTCGGCGAGATGCGCCCGTTCGCCGTCCTCGTCAAGGAGTTCTTCGGCATGTCGGTCCCGACGCTCGTCGGCATCGTCTCGGGCGAGTGGCCGGTGGTGCCGGCCGCCGCGCCCGCGACGCGCGCCGAGGCGCTCGACCGGTGGGACGCCGACACGGCGCAGATCGAGGCGCTCTGGCCGCAGATCCCGGCGGGCCGCTTCCAGGAGACCGACACGGCGTTCGACCAGTGGACGATGCCGATCCACGACCTCCTGTTCTACATCATCGACAACGAGATCCACCACCGGGGTCAGGCATACGTATACCTCCGCGCGCTCGGGGCCACGCCGCCAGCGTTTCCCGACCGGAGCTGAGTGGTCTCGCCGCGCCTACCGGACCCCCACGAGGGCCGCCACGCCCGCCGCGGGCCGCCCGCGCCCGGCATCCGCCCCTGGCACGAGCCGGTCGACGAGCGGGAGCAGGCGCGGGGCCAGGGACGCCGCGAAAGCCGTCGTGAGGTGGTCCCGGTCGCGGTAGACGATGTGGCCGTTCTGGACGGCGCTGCACCGCGGCGCGCGGCACACGAGCGAGTCGAGGTCCACCGAGGCCACGCGGCTGCGGCGGGCGGCCGCCTCCTGCATCCGCTCGATGTCGGGCACGCCGCCGCGCGCGAACGTGCAGGCCCCGTCCAGCGGAAGGCCGCGCCACTGCGCGCGCGCAAGGCACGCCGCGGCGTCGAACGGCAGCGACGGCGTGTCGCGGATGTGGAGCACGGCCGCGCTGCTCCGGCCCAGCGCGTCGAACAGGCGGGCCGTGCCGGCAGCGGCCTCGCCCTCGGGGAGGCCGTTGTAGCTGCTGTTCGCCGAGGCGGCGATGACGAGGGTGGGGCGGAGCCGGGCGATCTCGGCCAGGGCCGACCGCCGCCACTCGTCGCACTCGACGTACATCCGCCCGATGGGGCTGTGCCAGCGCGACGCGTCGACGCCGCTGCAGGCGCTCTTGAGCATCGTCACGAGCCGCCACGAGCGCGCCGCGGCGACGCGCTCGACGGCCGGCAGCCAGTGGTCGGCGTGGCTGTCGCCGAAGAGGACCACGACCGTCTGCGAGGCCGTGTCGCCGAGGACGCACTCGAGGCGCTCGGCGCTCATCGTGTCGAGGTTGAGGCACGGCCGGCCCGCGTCGCGGGTCTCGGCCGCGATGCGCTGCAGGCCGGGCTGCGCCGCACCGGATGCCGCCGCCGAGCGGAAGCCCACCGACGCCGCCCCTCCCAGAACGGTCAGGCCGACGAGCAGCATGAGGCCACGGGCGGACGTCGCGGCGACCCAGCGGTGGTGCCGGACCGGGTCCTCGACGAGGCGGTACGACAGCTCCGCGAGGCCGAGCGAGAGCACGAGCAGGGCGAGGCGCACGCCGAGCGGCTGCTCGCCGTACAGGCCCTCGGCGAACACGAACACGGGCCAGTGCCACAGGTACCACGAGTACGACAGCCGCCCGGCCTCGCGCAGCGGCCGCCACGAGAGCGCCCGCGACACCGACGACGCCTCGGCCGCGCCGCCCGCCCGCAGCACCAGCACCGCCCCGACGACCGGGACGAGCGCGGCCCACCCGGGGAACGAGGTCGTCGCGGTGTAGCCGACGCCCGCGCCGACGACGGCGGCGAGCCCCGCCCAGCCCGCCCAGCGTGTCAGCGCCGGCCCGACCGACCGGTCGCCGACAGCGAGCCTGCCGAACGTGGACCGGGACGCCAGCGGGACGAGCGCGCCAAGCCCGCCGAGCGCAAACTCCCACGCCCGCGCCGGGGGCAGGAAGAACGCCCAGTGCGCCCGCCGGGTCGCCATGAGGTAGAGGGTGACCGCAAACGACGCCGCGGCGACGGCCGCCATGACCCACGCCAGCCGTCGCCGGCTCACCGCGCCCGCGGCACCCCGTCGCAGCGCCGCGACGCCCGCGAGGCCGACGGCCACGAGGAGGGGCCACAGCACGTAGAACTGCTCCTCGACCGCGAGCGACCACGTGTGGAGCAGCGGGTTCGTGTGCGCGCCGGCCGCGAAGTAGTCCGTCGCCCCGCGCGCGAACGACACGTTGGAGAGGTAGGAGGCGGTCCACAGCGCCGTGTGCGCGATGGACGCCTGCTCGCTCGGCGAGTAGAAGACGTACGCGAAGGCGACCGTCGCCAGGAGCACGACGGCCGAGGCGGGCAGCAGCCGGCGTGCCCGGCGCGCGTAGAACCGGACCAGGTCCACCGTCCCGGTCTTCTCGACCTCGGCAACGAGAATCCCGGTGATGAGGTAGCCCGAGAGGGCGAAGAACACGTCGACGCCGACGAAGCCGCCGGCCATCCCCGGCAGGCGCGCGTGGTAGAGGACGACGAGCAGGACGGCGACTCCGCGGAGGCCTTCGATGTCACCGCGCCACGTTGACGTAGGCGCGGTGCGCTCGGAGGAGAGAGGCAGGAGACTCACGCGCGGATCGGCCAGTGGGAGGCCTCACCCCAGGCACGCCCCGCGCCGACAGGCGACGCCGTCGGTGCGGAACGTACAATCCGGAACGCACACGCGACGCTTTTGTCCTTTAAGCGCTTAGCGCTGGCCTACAACCCGGCGGGCAGCCACTGGCCGTGGAAGGTGCCCTCGCGGTCGGTCCGCTGGAACGTGTGCGCGCCGAAGTAGTCGCGCTGCGCCTGGACGAGGTTGGCCGGCAGCCAGGCGGACCGGTAGCTGTCGAGGTAATCGAGCGAGGCTGAGAGCGCGGGCGTGGGGATGCCGGCACGCGCCGAGGCGGCCGAGACCATGCGCAGGCTCTCCTGGCTCTGGCGGACGCTGGCCGCGACGGCCGGGGCGACGAGCAGGTTGGCGACGTCGGGGTCGTCGGCGAAGGCCGCGCGGAACGTCTCCAGCATCGCCGCGCGGATGATGCACCCGCCGCGCCAGATCCGGGCCACGTCGCCGAGGTTCAGGCTGAACGCGTAGGCGTCGCTGGCCTGCCGGAGGAGCGCGAAGCCCTGCGCGTAGGCGACGTGGAACGCGGCGTGGAGCGCGCCCTCCAGGGCCGCCGCCATGTCCGCCGGCGACAGGTCCGTGCGCCGCTCGGGCTCGCCGAGGAGCGCGGCGGCGGCGACGCGCTCGGCCTTGAGGGCCGAGAGGTAGCGGGCCGAGACGGCCGCGTCGATGGTCGGCACGGGCACGCCGAGGTCGAGCGCGTCCTGGCTCGTCCACTTGCCGGTCCCCTTCTGCTGCGCCGTGTCAGCGATGGCGTCGAGGAGGTAGCGGACCTCGGCGGGAGTCTCGGCCTGCGCCATGGCTGCCGCGGCGGCGGCTCCCTCTGCGGGGCCGGTCCCGGGCGCGTCCGTCATCGTGGACTCTGCGCCGAGCGCCTCGTGCGGGGCCGCATTGCCAGGCATCGCCGCGGGATCGACGGCCGTCGTGTCGGGGTGGTCGAAGATGTCCGCCGTGATCTCGACGAGGAAGGACTGGAGCGGCCCCTCGTTCCACCGCGCGAACGTCGCGGCGAGGTCCAGATTCCCCATGCCCGCGCCGCGCTTGAGCAGGTCGTACGCCTCGGCGAGAAGCTGCATCAGGGCGTACTCGATGCCGTTGTGGACCATCTTGACGTAGTGGCCGGCCGCGCCCGCACCGAGGTGCGCCACGCACGGCTCGCCGTCCACCGTCGCCGCCATCCGCTCCAGAATCGGGGCGACGCGCTCGTAGGCCTCCATCGGCCCGCCGGGCATCATGGACGGCCCGCGGCGGGCTCCCTCCTCGCCGCCCGAGACGCCCATGCCCATGAAGTGGAGCCCGAGGGCGTCCATCTCGGCCTGCCGGCGCTGCGTGTCCTTGTAGAACGAGTTTCCGCCGTCGATGAGCAGGTCGCCCGACGTGAGGTGCGGCGCGAACGCGGCGAGGACGGCGTCGACGGGCCTGCCGGCGGGGACCATCACGAGGATCGCGCGCGGCGCAGGGAGCGCGGAGAGAAACGTGGCGATGTCGGTGGTGGCGGCGCGGGCGAGGCCGCCGGCCTCGATCTGGAAGCCGGTCGTGGCCGCCTCGCCGAGGTCGTAGCCGGCGACGGCGACGCCCGCGTCGAGCGCGTTCAGGGCGAGGTTGCGGCCCATCACGCCGAGGCCGACGACGCCGAGGGAAAGGTCAGACATGGGAACGGGGAACGGGGAACGGGGAACGGAAGATCGCCAGCGGCCAGTGGCCAGTGGCAACCCGTCCCAGATCAGCACCTGTAGGGGCACAGCTTGCAGTGCCCTCGCCGCGCCTCGACGCCGTCCGCCCCG
>JANPJI010000497.1:0-9945 GCA_031425425.1 Rubricoccaceae bacterium | reverse complement strand
GGCCACCCGCGACGCCCTCCACGGCCGGCCCACGCAGCTGCCGGGCGCGGCGGCCCTGCTGGCTCCCGTCTTCGCCCTCCGCGACGGGCAGATCTCGCGCGCCGAGGCGCGCCTCCGGCTTCTCGAACTTTCGGCCATTGCCCTCCCGGGCCGGCTCCCGGCGCTGATCGCCTTCCACGCTGACCCCGACGGCGTCGTGCCGACGACGCACCTCGTGCGCCTCCGTGAGCAAGGCAACGGGACGGTCGATGACCCTCGGCGCTTCGAGATCGTCCCCGAAGGCGTCCACGACCTCCTGCTCGACAACGTCAGCGTCCGCGGCCTCCTCGCGTCTTTCCTCGGTGCCGAGCTGTGAGCGCACTCGACGTCCGCGAGGTCACTACCGACGCCGGGTGGGCGGCCGTCCGGTCCGTCCGCGAGGCCGTGTTCGTCCGCGAGCAGGCGTGCCCGCCCGACGAGGAGTGGGACGCGCACGACGCCCCCGAGGAGCGGGGCCGGTCGGTCCACCACCTTCTCGGGACGGTGGGCGGCGAGACGGCGGCGTGCGCGCGGTGGCGGCCGGTCGTGCTGGACGGCGCTCCGGCGGCCAAGCTGGAGCGGTTCGCCGTCCTGATGCCCTTCCGCGGCCGTGGGCGCGGGCGGGACCTCGTCGCTGCTGCCCTCGCCGAGGCGCGCACGGCGGGGCACACTCGGTTCGTGCTCTACGCGCAGTCGCACCTTGACCGCTTCTACGGGTCGTTCGGGTTCGAGCCAGTGGGCGACCTGTTCTGGGAGGCGGGCATCGAGCACGTGAAGATGACGTTGGCGGATTCCGCCCGTGCCTAGGCCCCGCTATCTTGTGCGTCCGCCGCGGCTCCGTGCCCGGCGGGATGCCTCTGCCGCGTTCGTCTAGAGGCCTAGGACGCTGCCCTCTCACGGCGGTAACACGGGTTCAAATCCCGTACGCGGTACATCGCGCCGATTCCGGCGCAACGACGCCCCTGCGCTCAGAGCGAGCGCCGGGGCGTCGTCGGTGCGTGCCTTCCGCTTCACCCTCGCCGACACGCGTCGGCGAGGGCAGGGCTCTCCCGTCAGCGGGTCACGACGAGGCGCTGCGTCAGCACGGCTGCCCCTCGGACCTCGGCGCGGACCACGTACACGCCCGCCGCGAGAGACCCGTCGGCGAGGCGCAGGGCGAGCCGGCCGGCCGGCTGCGCGCCCTCGGCGAGCGTCGCCACACGGCGACCGAGCGCGTCGTACACGCCCACCGAGACGTCCGCCGCCGTGGCGAGGTCCAGGTCTAGCGCCGCGCCGCCGGCCGTCGGGTTCGGCCGCGGGGCCGAGAGCGCAAACGACGCCGGGGCCGCCGGCTCCGTCGCGACGGCCCCGCGGCCGACGACGAGCGTGAAGCGGGCGTCGGCCGCCTCAGCGCGGAGCGCGCTGAGCACGAGCGGGTTCGCCGCGGCGGCGGTGCCCCGCTCGGCCGCGAGCATGAACGCGTACTCGGTGGCCGTGCGGAGGTCCACGACGGCCCCCGTCGCGTTATCGCGGAGCGATACCGTCCAGTCCGCCGGGATGTCGCGGAGCGATGGCCACGTGAGGAGCATGTCGCCCCCGGCCGGGAGGCCGGCCGCCATCGCCGACACCTGCACCGGGACCGCGAGCGTCCCCTCCAGGGCCGGGCGGGCGTTGATGGCGAGCGCGACCGGCATGCAGTCGGGGCTGAGCGCGGTCGTCGCGAGGAGAAGGTGGTCCGCGTCGGGCGAGCGCAGCGCGAAGGCGTCGCTGGCGTCGAGGCCGTCCGCGGCCCCGTCCTGGCCGAGTGTCACGAAGGCCTCGCTGCGCATCGCGCTGCCATCGGCGCGGCGGAGCTGGAGGCCGACCACGGCCGGGGCCGTGCCGGTGCGGCCGTAGAACGGCCCACCCGACGCGCCCGTGGCCGCCGTGAGGCGCAGGGCCGGCGCGGCGGCGTTGGCCTTCACCCAGAAGCCCTGGAACGGCCCGACGATGCCACCGGTGAGGCTCCCAGCCGTCCCGTTCCACGAGCGGTAGGCTGCCGTCGCCGGGTCGTAGACGTACACCGAGCCGTCGAGGTTGGTGCGCGCCGTCGCGTCCCAGTCGAACCACCGCGCGAACGGGTTGCCGCGGAGGTTCCAGCCGTCCTCGGTGTCCGGGTCGGCCGTGTTGGTGAACGTGAGGCCGCCGACGGTGAACGGGCTGGCCGCCTCGGCTCCGGGGGCCGAGATCGTCTTCGGGAAGGTGCCCTGCGTGCCCGGCGTGACGGGGTCGTCGTCGGTGAAGACGTACACGAAGTAGCCCGCGCCCGAGGGGACGGCCGCGGCGAGCGTGGCCGGGGCGAGGTAGCCGGCCGAGAGGCCGCCCGCGAGCGTCTCGTCGTACCGGTACACGTTGGGCTGGCCGGCCGCGGTGTCGCCGCCCGGGATGCCCTGCGTCGCGAGCGGCGCGAGGAGGCCGGCGAGCGTCTGCGTGTTGTCCGGCGTGGTCAGCATCCGCCAGCCCTGCGTGCCCGTGAGCGTCTGCGCGAAGGACGCGCCCGCCTCGGTGTTCTCGAAAAACTGCAGCGCCGACGTGTTGGCACCTACGGACGCGAACACGTCGAGGTCGCCGTCGCCGTCGACATCGCCGACGCCGGGCTGTGTGGCCGTCGTGCCGAGCGTGGCGAGGCCGAACGGGTTGGTCACGGCCGCCGCGAAGGCGGGCGTCGCGCCGGGGCCGGCCGTGTTCTGGAAGTAGAAGAAGCTGCCCGGGGCGTAGCCGTTGATGGCGAGCACGTCGAGGTCGCCGTCGCGGTCGAGGTCGGCGAGCGTGGGCTGGCTATAGGACCCCGTGGCGGTGAGGCCGAACGGCAGCACGACCGCCGCCGCGAAGGCGGGCGTCGCGCCGCGACCGGCGGTGTTCTGGAGGTACCGAAAATCGCCGGCGGAGCGGCCCAGCAGGACGTCTACGTCGCCATCGCCGTCGATGTCGTCCGCAGCGGGGGCCGTATAGCCGCCGCCGGCGACGAAGCCGAACGGGTTGGTGACGGGGGCCGCGAAGGCGGGGGTCGCGTTGGGTCCAGCCGTATTCTGGGCGTAGATGAGCTGCCCGGCCGTGTTTCCGGCGAACAGGTCGAGGTCGCCGTCGCCATCGGCATCGGCCACCGACGGTGCGCTGAAGGCTCCGATGTCGGTGAGGCCAAACGGCGACACGGCCCCGGTGGCGAAGATGGGCGTGTTGCCCGCGCCGGCGGTGTTCTGGTAGTAGACGAACTCGCCGGCGTTGGCCCCGCGGAGGAGGTCCATGTCACCGTCGCCATCGAGGTCTGCCAGCGTCGGCGTGACGTATGTGGTGGACGGGCCGGCGGCGACGATGCCGAACGGGTTGGCGACCGGCGCGGCGAACGTGGCGACGAAGCTCTGGGCGTCGGGCGTCCACGGCGTGGCCACGCCGGGGGCACTCGCGGCGGCGAGCGGCTTGCGGACTGGCGCGGCGTCCTGCGCCGCGGCGCTCGGGGCCGACCCGGCGAGGACGGCGAGCGAGACGCCGCCGAGCGCGCACGCGCGCCGAAGCGCCGCGAGGCGCCGCTGCGCGCGGACGTGTCCGGCGTGGACGGCCTTCCAGCTGAACCGGGCCGGGACGTGTTCGGGGAGGTGACGAGGGCGCATGGGCAGGGCCGGAGGCGGGAGGGTCTGCCGGTAACGTACAGCGAAACCGCGACTTAACCGACTCCTCCCGCTCAGACAAGCTTCCGCCCTCATCACGCGCCCGGTGCCCGTCCGCGACGCGGACGAGAAACTGGCCCGGTGCCCACCTGGCCGTGCCGGAATCGGCCGAACGGCAGCGGCGACGTGCAGCGGAGCGACGGCGGAGACCACCCGTGCTCCCGTGCGCCGCGGGCCGCTTCCGGCGCGTGTGGCGACCGTGCCCACGCGGGTTCCCGGACGCGTGCGGGGCGGGCAGGCGCTCGCCCACCCGCCCCGCACCACGCGGCCCTGACCGATGGACTACTCGGCCGGCGGGAGCTCGTCGCTCGCCTTCTCCATCTCGATGATGTCCTTGGCCGGCTCGCCGACGCCCGCCCCGAGGACGGTGTCGATGAGGCCGTACTCCTTGGCCTGGACCGGGCTCATGAAGTTGTCCCGCTCGGTGTCCCGCTCGATCTTGTCGATCGGCTGGCCCGTGTGGTGGGCGATGATCTCGTTGAGGCGCTGGCGGATGTAGAGGATCTCGCGCGCCTGGATCTCGATCTCCGTCGCCTGGCCGCCCCCTCCGCCGGACGGCTGGTGGATCATGATGCGCGAGTTGGGCAGGGCGGTCCGCTTGCCGGCGGCGCCGCCGAGCAGGAAGATCGAGCCCATCGACGCCGCGAGGCCGACGCAGATCGTCGCCACGTCGGGCTTGACGAACTGCATCGTGTCGTAGACGGCCATGCCCGAGTACACCGCCCCGCCGGGGCAGTTGACGTACAGGTTGATGTCCTTATCGGGGTCCTCGGCCGCGAGGAAGAGCAGTTGCGCGACGGCGAGGTTGGCCGTCTGGTCGTTGACCGGTGTCCCGAAGAGGACGATGCGGTCCTTCATCAGGCGCGAGAAGATGTCGTACGACCGCTCGCCGCGGGTCGTCTGCTCGACGACCATCGGGACGAAGTTGTGGATCGGCGCGGCGTCGAAGCCGCCCGAGTGGATGCCCTCGGGCATCGACGTGATGCCCTTGGCGAAGCGGACGAAGTCGCTGATCTGGGAATCCATGTCGGGGGGGGTCGGTGAGGTCGCAAGGTCGCACCCGGCCGCGCGGGCCGCGGTTCCGGCGGACGTGCGCCGGACCGCCGGTGATCTAGCCCGTCGCCCTGCCTGAGTGCCATGCGACCACGCGCTCGCAAACACAAAACCAGTGTCATCCTGAACTCGATTCAGGATCTGCGTTTTGCCTTTTCACACCTCGGCGCCCGAATATGAAATGCACATCCTGATAGGACTTACGCAGTTGGGCCGGGATCGTCCCAAAGGCGCTCTACAACGTCATTCCTGCGCGCGGGAACCCAGGATGCCGCGCGCCGAGGCCCCAGACCGACTGGATTCCCGCGTTCGCGGGAACGGCGGTCAAGAGAGGAATGCTCAACTGCGTAAGTCCTACCTGAATCGAGTTCAGGATGACATATTCAGGGGTGGTCGGTCATATCCGGCGAGGCGCACGCGGCGAGGCGCACCCTCGCGGATGCACCTCGCACACCGGACCCGACGGCTCCCCTACCCTTCCCGCTCGGCCTTCTCGCGCTCGAGGTCCTCGCGGGTCTTGTCGACGACGGTGAAGCGGCGCTCGAGCGACGCGAAGACGCGCTGGTTGAGGAGGTGGTCGGCCATCTGGTCCAGCATCTCGGGCTGCTGCTTGAGGTACTGGCGCACCATCTCGGCGTCGCCGCCCGCCCCGGCGAGGCGCGCGAACTCGGCGTCGAGCGCCTCGTCGTCCACCTCGATGCCCTCCTCGCGGACGAGCGCGTCCTTGACGAGCAGCCAGCGGACCTGGTCCTCGGCGCGCTCGCGGTTCTGGTCGCGGAACGCGACGACGTCGAACGTCGGCGGGAGCGCGCCGCGCGCGCGCTGGCGGGTCTCGTCGAGCATGGCGTCGAGCGCGCCCTCGACGAGCACCTCGGGCACGGCGATGTCGCCGTGGGCCGTGACGAACTGCTCGACCATCTTGGACTCGAGGGCCTGCTGCGCGCGCTGGTCCCACGACCGCTGGAGCTCCTCGCGGACGTCGGCGCGGAGCTCGTCGACGGTCTCGAACCGGCCGCGCGTCTGCTCCTTGACGAACGCCTCGTCGAGCGGCGGCACGACGCGGATCTTGACGTCGGTCACGGTGACGTCGTAGCGGTCCGTGTGGTCCTCATGGTCGGACTCCTCCTCGTGCTCGTGGAGGTGCGGGAGCTCGACGCGGACCGTCTCGCCGACGGTCTTGCCTTCAAGGGCCGCGAGCATCTCGGGCCGGAGGTCCGGGTTGTTGAGGACGAGGCGCGCGCCGCTCTGCGTGCCTCCCGTCCGCTCGCCGTCGGCGTCGACCGGCGTGATGTCCACGACGGCCGTGTGCTCGGTGGCGAGGGCCGTGCCCTCGGGCGCGTCCTCCTCGGTCGCGGCCAGATCCAGCCGGCGCGTCACGTCGGCCTCGACGTCGTCGTCGGTGAAGGCGCGGACGAGGCGCGTCACGGGCACGCCGTCGAGGTCGGCGAGGGCGATCTCGGGGCGGACGCCGAACGACACGACGGCCTTGAGGTCGGCTCCTTCGACGGTCGGGTCGAAGTCCAGCTCGGCGAGGCGCGGCTGCCCGATCACGTCGAGCTCGGCCGGCTCGGCGACGACCTCGCGGAAGGCCGCCCCGATGGCCTGCTCGGCGATCTCGACGGCGATCTGCGGGCCGACCATCTTGCGGACGACCGAGAGCGGCACGCGGCCCGGGCGGAACCCCTTGAGGTTCATCTGGGCGCGCTGCTTCTTGAGCGCCTCGGCGACGAGCGGCTCAAGCGCCGCCGCCGGGACGTGGACGTCGAGCGCGTAGTCGACGTCGGTGAGGGCGCGGATCGTGGTCGTCCGTTCGGAGGCGGCGTCGCGGGGCGTGTCGGGCATGGGGGAGGGCCAGCGGGAAGCGGCCAGCAGGGAGCGTAGAAAAAGCGCAAACGACGAACCTACCCGCGCGGAGCCCGCGGCGGCATGAGGAAATGCGGAGGACCCGGGCGGCAGAGCCGGGCCGACCGCCCCGTTCGCCCCCGTCTCCCCGTCAAAAGTCCAGGCCCACCGAGACGTACGCCCGCAGGTCGCCGAAGCGGCGGCCGTCGAACGGGGCGGCCCAGTCCAGGCGGAACGGGTAGCCGAGCACGACCGTCCGCAGGCCGACGCCCGCGCCGAGCAGGACGTCGTCGAGCACACGCGGGAGGGCCACGCCGGCCGAGTCGACGGGCGTCCGGAACACGTCGACGCGGCCCTGCGCGATGACGCCGGCGTCGGCGAAGGCGGCGGCCTGGAGGCGCGTCAGAGCGGGCAGCGGGAGCGTGCCCGGCACGAGCGCGCCGAGCAGCGGCAGCCGCGCCTCGACGTTGACGAGCGCGAAGCGGTCGCCGGCGGCCTCGTTGAACCCGAACCCGCGCAGCGGGAGCACGGGCGTCGCGAAGACGAAGTCGTCCGGCCCTTCCACGGGCAGGCTCCCGAACGACGGGTTGAGCCACGTCTGGACGCCGGCGGCGTAGAACCGCTGCGGGTCCGGCCCGGCGCTGATCCCCGCCGAGGCGCGCGCGGCGACGACCGCGCCGGGGACGGCGCTCGGCGACCAGTAGCGGCGGCCGTCGGCGAGGACGGTCGCGAAAAAGGCGTCGGGGCCGACGGCGACGGCCAGGCTCGCGGCGGCGCGCCCGCCGCGGCGCGGCCCGAAGCGGCCGAACGCCGTCCGGTCCACGGTCGCCGTGACGCGGGGGACGACGAAGGCGCGGCTCCGCGGGCGCTCGGTGAGCTGCGAGAGGTCCGTCAGCGAGACGCCCAGCAGGCCGACCTCGGCGTCGAGCCGGCGCGAGCGGCTGAGCGGGTAGCGGAGCGCCCCGATGAGGCCGTAGTTGCGGTACCGGAAGACGGTCGAGTTGTCGAAGTCCGGCAGCTCGCGGGCAAGGTGGAACCCTTCGAGCGACGCCTCGCGGCGGCCGCGGAGGGCACGCAGCGAGAGCACGTAGTCCGCGTTGCGGAGGTCGAGCACGAGGTTGGTCGCGAGCGCGACGCGCCAGTCGCCGAGGACGTCCGAGAAGCGGACCTGCGTGACGCTCTGGACGCCGTACACGGTGTCATACGAGCCCGCCGCCGTGACGAGGTCCGGCGTGAACCGGAGCCGATAGCGCCGGGCGACGAGGCGGCCCTCGGCGTCGCGCGCGCCGGCGGGGCGGAACAGGCCGGACGCGGGCACCGGAATCCGGCCGCCGGGGCCGGCGAACACGACCGTGTCGCGGCGAGCACCGGCCGAGTCGCCGGCGGCGGTCCGCACGGAGTCGGCGCGGGCGAGGAGCGCGGCCACGAGCGAGTCCACGCGGACGGCGTCCTCGGGCGAGAGGCGGCGGCGCTGGCGGCGCGCCTCGGGCGGTTGCCCGTCGAGGGCGTCGCGGAGGATCGGGTTGTCCTCGCGGAGGCGGTCCGAGGCGATGCGGACGGCCGGTGCCGCCTCGGCGGAGGCCGGCGCGGCACCGGTGCGGCGGAGCGCCCAGACGGTCGGCTGGAGCGTGTCGGGCCGGCCGGACCGGTTGAGCGGGTCGCGGAGCAGGAAAACGGACGGCACGCCGCGGTCGAGCGCAAGGACCGCCGCCCGGCGTCCATCGGCGGCGAGCGACAGGCCGAGGACGCCCGTGAGCAGGTCCGTCAGCGGGCGCGCGGCGCCGTCCGGCATGCGCTCGTAGAGGTTGGCGACGCCGTTGCGGTCGCTCACGAACACGAGCCGCTCCGCGCCGTCGGCGCTGGTCGCGAGCGCGGCGTCGGTCTCGTCCCACGTCTCGTCGTCGGTGAGGCGCACGAGGCGCGCCGCGCCGACGTCGAGGCGGTACAGGTCGGCGGACGTGCGGCCGAGCGCGCGGACGTCGAAAAGGCCCGCGGCCGCAGCTGCGGTGTCGTCCGTGCCCGTATCGAGGGCCGCGCCGCGGTCCGAGTGGAACACGAGCGCGCGGCCGTCGGGCGTCCACGCCGGGGCGTGGTCGGCGTAGAGGTCGCGGGTGAGATTCGTCGTCGCGCCGGTCTCGGGATCCAGGAGGAAGAGGTCGGACTGCGGCCCGGCCGTCGCCTCGACGGCGAGCGAGCGGCCGTCGGGGCGCCACGCGAGGGCGAGCACGGCGTCGAGCGCGCGCGGGCGGACGAGGCGCACGGCCCCCGTGGCGACGTCGACGAACGCGACGGCGTCGGACGGCCCCGAGGTCACGGCGACGGCGAGCGTCCGCCCGTCGGGGCTCCACGCGAGGCCGGCCGACGCGAGCCGGAATCCCTCGAACGCGGCCGACTGCTGCCCGGCGACGAGCACGCGCGGCGGGGCGTCGCCGGCGGTCTCGGCGACGAGCACGTCGAACGTCCCGTCGCGGGTCGCCACGACGGCGACGCGGTCGCCGAGCGGCGACAGGGCCGGGCGGCCGGTGTAGAGCGTCCCCGTCCTTCGGACGGTCAGGAGCGGCCGGGCCACGTCGGCGATGGCGTCGCGGGCGGCGGCCTCGGGGAAGTGGACCGGCCGCAGGGCCGCCTGCCAGCGATCCGATAGGTCCGCCAGCGACAGGCCGGTCGCGCGGCGGACGGCCGTGGGCACGTCGCGGCCGGAGCGGACGCGCTCCAGGATCTCGGTGACCTTCTCGCGGCCGTACTCGGCCGCGACGAAGTCCCAGAACGCCTGCCCGCCGCGGTACGCGTCGTAGCCGCCGAGGCGCTCGACCGGCGGCAGCGCCCCGTCGAGGAGCGCGTCGCGGACGTAGCTGTCCGTCGCCGTGTCCCACCCGAGCGCGCTGGACTCGGCGAGGCCCTCGTTGAACCACAGCGGGATGCGCAGCCGGAGCCCGCTCCGCAGCAGCGCCTGGACGGAGCCGCCGTAGACGAGCGCGTTCAGGACCGCGTGGACCATCTCGTGGTGGACGACGCGCCGGAACTGCCGCCAGTCGCCGGTGAACGGGACGGCGATGCGGTTCTTGAAGCCCTCGGTGACGCCCCCGATGCCGTCCGCGCCGACGGGCAACTCGGCGATGTTGGTCACGGCGAAGGCGGCGGCCGTGGGGTACACGACGAGCGGGATGCGGGCCGTGACGTCGGACCCGAAGAGGGCGGCGACCTCGGCGTATGCCTCTTCGGCGGCCTCGGCCGCGAACGAGGCGAGCACGCCCCCGCCGCCCGCCGTGCCCTCGCGCTCGTCGTAGTACACGTCCACGTGGTCCGACTGGACGAGGCGCCACTCGGCCGTCACGTAGCGCGCGCGGTT
>JANPJI010000496.1:0-1521 GCA_031425425.1 Rubricoccaceae bacterium | reverse complement strand
GTGGGCGCCTCGGGGCGGTCGAGCTCAGTTGCCCTGCTGCTCCGCGTTCTCGCCGAGGTCGACATTCTCGTCTACAGCGTCACCGACGGCGTCCGCCGCGCGGCCGAGCGTGGCGGCTGTCGAGTCAGCGGCCTCGCCAATCTCGGCGCCGGCCTCGTCGAGTCCCGCTTCGATGGAATCGCCCTCGACGTCCATGTCCATGCCGGCCGAGTCGGCGTCCAGGACCACGGCGTCGTCGGCGGCACCGTCGCCATCGGCGTCGACGCCCGTCGTCGCGGTGTCGGTCTCGCAGCCGCTCAGCGCGGGCGCGGCGACGAGTGCAAAGGCCCCGAAGAGGGCCACGTACAGTTTGTTCATGTGGGTGTGGGATGGGTGGCCACCGCGAAGGACTCGCGGCGAACCCCAAACCTAGCCCCTCGACGGCCCGGTGGCGCGCTCCAATCAGCCCGTTACGACGCGACGCTCGATGCGGGGACGGCCAGCGAGACGCCTGTCTCGCGGTCGAACAGGTGCAGCTTGTCCAGGTCGAACGCCAGCGCGACCGTCGTCCCCATCTCCGGGACCGGCTGCGGCTCGACACGGGCCACGACGCGCTCGGCTCCGAACCCGACATACAGGATGACCTCGTTGCCCATTGGCTCCGCGACCTCCAGCACCGCCTCGACCGGGTCCGAGACACGCCGCGACGCCGGGGCGTGCCCGCCGACGTACAGGTCCTCGGGGCGAATGCCGAGCGTCGCCGGTCCGGAGTGGCCGTCCGCCGGGTGGTCGGCCGGAATCGGAATCTGGAAGCGCGTGCCACCAGCCGGGTCCGCCTCGAACACGCGCCCTCCGGCCGTCCCAGTCACTGCCCCGTTCACGAAGTTCATCGCCGGGCTCCCGACGAATCCGGCCACGAACGTGTTGACCGGGTGGTTGTACAGTTCGAGCGGCGGAGCGATCTGCTGGATGAAGCCGTCCTTGAGCACCACGATGCGATCTCCCATCGTCATCGCCTCGACCTGGTCGTGGGTGACGTAGATCGTCGTCGCGCCGAGCTGCCGGTGGAGCTTCGAGATCTCCGTGCGGGTCTGGACCCGCAGCTTGGCGTCGAGGTTCGAGAGCGGCTCGTCGAAGAGGAACACGGACGGCTTGCGAACGATGGCGCGGCCGAGCGCGACGCGCTGGCGCTGCCCGCCCGAGAGCGCCTTCGGCTTGCGGTCCAGGACGGTGTCGAGCCCCAGAATGTCCGCCGCGCGCTTTACCCGCTCCTCGATCTCGGCCTTGGGAAACTTGCGCAGCTTGAGCCCGAACGCCATGTTGTCGAAGACGTTCATGTGCGGGTAGAGCGCATAGTTCTGAAAGACCATCGCGATGTCGCGGTCCTTCGGCGGCACGTCGTTCACGACCCGGTCGCCGATTGAGAGCGTACAGCCCGTGATCGACTCGAGCCCTGCGATCATGCGCAGCGTGGTGCTCTTGCCGCAGCCCGAAGGCCCGACGAGGACCACGAACTCGCCGTCGTTGACTGTGAACGAGGCG
>JANPJI010000495.1:0-2788 GCA_031425425.1 Rubricoccaceae bacterium | reverse complement strand
CCCCGGCTGTCTATGCGCCGCTTCGCCTTCTGCCTCGCCCTCCTCGCCGCGTCGGCCTCCGCACAGGTCGCCGGCAGCGGGACGATGCGGCTCGACCGGGCCGCGCTCACGCCCGAGGCTGCGCTCTACGCCGACACGGCCGAGCGCATCCTCGCCGCGGCCCTCGCGGACTCCGCCGCGTACGAGCGCCTCGCCGCCCTCGGCGACCGCCACGGTCACCGGCTCAGCGGCTCTCAAGCCCTCGAAGACGCCATCGACGACGTCCTCGCCCAGATGCAGGCCGACGGGCTCGAGAACGTCCGCGGCCAGCCGGCGATGGTCCCGGTGTGGATCCGTGGGGCCGAGTCCGCCGCGCTCGTGGGCCCACACGGCGAGACGCCGCTCGCCATCCTCGGCCTCGGCGGGAGCGTCGCGACGCCGGAGGGCGGGATTGCGGCCCCCGTCCTCGTCGTGTCGTCGTTCGACGAGCTCGCGGCGCGGGCGGACGAGGCGGCGGGCCGCATCGTCCTCTTCAACGTTCCCTTCACGACCTACGGCGCGACGGTCGCGTACCGCGTCCGCGGCGCGTCCGAGGCCGCCCGCGTCGGGGCCGTCGCCGCGCTCGTCCGGTCCGTCGCGTCGGCCTCGCTCAGCACGCCGCACACAGGCACGATGCGCTACGCCGACGGTGTCCCGCGCATCCCGACGGCGGCCGTGACCGTCGAGGCGGCCGAGCGCATGGCGCGGATGCAGGCCCGCGGCGACACGCCGACGGTCCGCCTCACGATGGCCGCGCGGACGGAGCCGGACCGCCTCTCGCGCAACGTCGTCGCCGAGATCGTCGGCCGCGAGCGGCCCGAGGAGACGGTCGTCGTGGGCGGCCACTTCGACTCGTGGGACGTCGGACAGGGCATCGTGGACGACGCCGGCGGCTGCGTCGTCGCGTGGGAGGCGCTGCGCGTGCTGCACCGGCTCGGGCTGCGCCCGCGGCGGACGGTCCGCGTGGTGTTCTGGACCAACGAGGAGAACGGCGGGCGCGGGGCGGACGCCTACCGCGACTCGGTCGGGGCCGCCATCGCGGACGTCCAGCTCGCTGTCGAGAGCGACGGGGGCGTCTTCGCGCCGCGCGGGTTCGGCTACTCGGGCGCGCCGGGCGGGATCGAGGCGCTCCGCGCCGCGGCCGAGGGCCTCATGCGGCCCGTGCTGGAGGCCGGGCCGGACGGCCTCGTCGGGATCCTGCCCGGCGGCGGCGGGGCCGACATCGCGCCGCTGATGGCCGACGGCGTGCCGGGCATGAGCCTCAACACGGCAAACGAGGCCTACTTCCAGTACCACCACACCGAGGCGGACACCGTGGACAAGCTGGATCCGCGCGACGTGGCGCGGGTCGTGGCTGCGACGGCGATCCTGATGTACGTCGCGGCCGAGATGCCGGACCGCCTCCCGCACGGCGCGCCGCCGCGCCCCTGACGTGCCTACAGACGGCCCCGAGCGGGCACCGGCGGACCGGGCGACCGGCTCGAACGCGAGTCGTGCGGCGGGCGCCCTGTGCGGCCGGAGGGCCGGTGCGGGACGCGCGGCGGGACGCGCGGCGGGTCCCGTGGCCCGTCGTCGTCCGAGCCGTCGTCCGCGTCCGGGTTCGCGCGCACGCGCCACACGATGAGCACCAGCACGCCCAGCACGAGCGGGAAGACCTCGGCGAGGGCGACGAGCATCGGAGCACAGGAGGGGTATCCACCGCCAACCCGGCCGGCCGTGTGAGGGTCCCGGCCGGCGGCGCGTTGGGGAATCCCCCGCCAGCCCGGCCCGGCCAGCCCCCAGGCGGCCGCGCCTCGGGCACGGCGCGGCCGCACGCGCGTACGCCCGGCCCCGTCGCCCCGACCCATGCGCCTGCGCCACCTCGGATACGCCTGCCTCAACACGACGCTCGGCACCAAGAGCCGGACCGTCCGCCTCGCCAACCTCCGCACCGAGGCGCTCATCCCGGTCGTCGCGCAGAACCTCGACGACGTCCTGGCGAGCCTCCGCTGGAACGCCGCCCACGGCATCCGCTTTTTCCGCATCTCGTCGGACCTCATCCCGTTCGGGCCGCTCGCCGCGTTCCCGTTCGACTGGGCCGAGGCGTTCGACTGGAAGTTCCGACTCATCCGCGCGCTCGTGAAGGCCGAGGGCCTCCGCGTGACGAGCCACCCCGGCCAGTACACGGTCCTCAACAGCCCCCGCGAAACCGTCGTTCAGAACTCGATCGACGAGCTGGAGCACCAGGCACGCGTGCTCCGGCTCATGGACCCGAAGGGCACGATGACGCTCCACGTCGGCGGGGCCTACGGCGACAAGCCGTCCGCGCTCGCCGCGTTCGAGCGCGCCCTGCCGCGCCTCTCGGACGAGGCGCGCAGCCGCCTCGTGATGGAGAACGACGACACGACGTTCACGCTCGCCGAGGTCGTCGGCCTCGCCGAGCGGACCGGCCTCGCGGTCGTGGTCGACCTGTTCCACCACGTCCTTAATCCGTCCGGCTCGACGTGGGACGCCGACCTCCTCGACCTGCTCGGGCGCGCCATGGCGACGTGGGGCGCGCGCGCGCCCAAGCTGCACCTCTCGTCGCACCGCCCCGGCACGCGCACCGGCCACGCGGACTACCTCGACATGGACGACGTCCAGACCCTCATCGATGTCATGGACGCCGTCGGCGCGCCCGAAGCGCCGTTCGACGTGATGCTGGAGGCGAAAAAGAAAGAGCTCGCCGTCCTCGAAGTCCGCCATTTCCTCGCAACCGGTGCGCGCCCGGCCCGTCCGATCTCGATGGAGA
>JANPJI010000494.1:0-10044 GCA_031425425.1 Rubricoccaceae bacterium | reverse complement strand
CGTGCGCCGCGAGCGGCGCGGCGCCCGCATTGAGGACGAACACCTCGGCCGAGTCGGTGTCGGCGGCGTCGAACCGGGCGCGGTACGTCGCGCCGTCGTCGTCGTACGCGGTGTGGGCGGGCTCGCGGGTGGCGTACGTGTGCGACGTCCGGAGCGCGGCGAGCAGGCGCGTGTCGACGCGGAAGGCCGCCCGGCGGCCGGTCCGGTTGACGAGCGCGAGCCGGACCACGACCACCGGCAGGTCGTCGGCGAAGCGGTAGTCCAGCGTCGCGGCGTAGTCGGCCGTCGTGTCTCGGAAGACGACGCGGTAGGGAGTCCAGCGGTAGGCCCACGGCGTCGTCCCGAGCGAGTCCGTCCGGCCGTCCACGCGGACGGTGACGCTCAGCGGGCGCGCCTCGCCGCGGCGCCAGTAGTCCGTGCTCGGGTCGATGCTGTTGGCGACGGGCGCGTAGAAGCTGATCCGCGCCGGCAGCGGCCGCCCGTGGAACTCGACCCCGGCGTAGGCCCCGCCGACCTCGACCTGGCCCGTCCCACGGTCGAACGCGACGGCGAGCGAGTCCTGCGCGCGCGCCGGGAGCGCCACCGCGGCGAGGAGCAGGGCGATCTGGAGGAGGCGCATCGAGACGGAAGTGAGGACGAGTCGTACGCCGCCCACCGCCACCGGTGCCGCCGCCGGGGCGTCAGTGCGGCGCGACCCACCGCGACCAGCCCGCCGGCGCGCCGCGCGTTTCGCGGAGCTTGCTCAGCGCGCGCGCCTCCGCGGGCGTGTCCTCGGGGAACAGGAAGACGGACCCGAGCAGGATCTCGCCCGCGGGGATGCCGAGGCGCGCGAACACGTCGGCCGAGCGGAGCACTCCGCCGCCGCTGGACCAGTACGTCGGGATACCCCTCGCCGTCGCGGCGAGGAGCACGTTCTGGACGGCCGCCGCCGCCGCGGCGACGTGCTCCATGTTGGCGAGCGTCGACTCGAACAGACCCGGTGCGGCTCCTGCGGACTGCGCCTCGGCGGGTGCTCCGGCCGCGGGCGGGTCCGGCAGCCACGTCACCTGGAGGAGCGCGTCGGCCGAGGCGAGGAACGCCGCGACCTTGCCGCCGGCCTCGCCGAGCGCCACGCGAAGCGCCCGGCACGCGGCCGCGTCGAGCGCGTAGATGCGCCACGGCACCGGCGACGCCAGCACGTCGCGGTGGGCGGCCGCGGCGGGGCGGTGGAACGGTGCCCACCCGGCCGCCTCGACGAGCGCCTCGACGACTGCGCGGCGGTCGCGCGCAGGCACCGGTTCGTCCGCGAGCACCTTGACCGTCTGGCGGTCGCGGATCGTCTGGTCGACGGCCGTCGCGTGCGAGGAATCCATCGGAGCCGGGGCGGGTGGAGAGGACAGCGAGGATACGGGCTCAGAACCGGACGCCGAGGCCCGCCTGCACGCTCCGGCCCGCCGCCGGCTCGTAGACGCGCCCGCCACGTGCGTTGGCCACGACGGACCCGACCGTGCGGGCGTTGAACACGTTCTGGACGCGCACGAACGGCCGCACGACGGCGCGACCCACCCGGACGCCCGTGCTCCCGAACGCCACGTCGGCGAGAACGGACGCCTCGGTGCGGACCGCGTTGAGGTCGTCGGCGAAGACGCCAGCTGCGGCGACGACCTCTGGGGCAACAAACACACCGAAGCGCGCGACCTGCGCGCGAACCGCGAGGCGATGCTCCGGCACGCCCGGCACCGCGCGCCCGTCGACGGGCTCGCCCGCCGGCGTCGCGGTCCCGGCCCCGAAGCGGAGGCGCGTCCACGTGTACGTCCCCGCCACGCTCACCGCTGCCGACGGCACCCACTCGGCGGACGCCTCGGCCCCGCGGTGCTCGGCGCGGGCGCGGTTGGCGTAGAACGTCCGCCCGTCGGCTCCCTCGAACGGCGTCAGTCCGTCGCGGATGCCGAGCGCGTACACGGCGACGTCGACCAGGACACGCCCGGCCCGACCAAGGGCTGCCACGCCGCGGACGCCCGCCTCGACGCCCACCGTCCGTTGCGGGCGCAGGTCCGGGTTGAACCCGCCCGCTCCGTCAGGGCGGTTGGCGAGTTCGGTCGTCGTCGGCGTCTCGAAGGCGGTCCCGACCGAGGCGAAGGCCGTCGCCGGGCCGAGGCGGACGCTCACGCCGGCCTGCGGGCTGAGCGCGCCGAGGACGCGGCTCCCCGACTGGTCTCCGTCGTCGAGCCGGTGGTCTGTGGCCGCGAACCGAAGACGGTCGCCCCGGAGGGCGGCGTCGAGGGCGGCACCGGGAAGTCCGAACGAGGTCAGGTCGAGGCGCGCGCGGACGAACAGCGCGCCCTGCGTCACCGTCTCGGTCTGGTCCAGGACAATCTCCGCGCCGGGCGTGCCCGCCTCGTTGGGTCGGTTGGTACGGGCGTCGCGCTGGACGGCCGCGTCGGCCCCGAGTGTGAGGGCGACAGGCCCGAGGCGGCGCTCGGCGGCGAGTCGCGTCCCGCCGGCGACACGGTCCACGGCGATGTATGCGAACGGGAGCGGGTTGTCGAGATCGCGGGCGACGCCGTAGAGCGTCGCCGTGACGGCAGCGAGCGGCGTGTTGGCCTCCAGCGTCGCTGCGGCCTGTCCCTGCCGGCTGGTCTTGCCCGAGGCCGTCGTCACGTAGCGCGCCTCCGCCTGCCGGCGGTCGGCCTCCAGTTCGGCGAGGGTCAGCGCGCCGGGGTTGTCGAGGCGCGGGGCGTCTTCGACCGCCGCGACGAGACGCAGGCGCGCGGCCGGGCTCAGACGGACGTCCGCGAAAGCCCGCGCCCGCGTCGTCTCGAACGCGGCGTGGCCGCGGTAGCCCGCCCCGCGCGTGTGGCTCACGGCCACGCCCACTGGCGCACCGCGCAGGCGCGCCACGGCCTCGCCCTCGACCCGCGCGAGCCCGAACGCGCCGCCCACAGCACGCACGGAGGCCGACGGCTCCGGGTCGTCCGGGACGGTGTGCAGAAACAGGACGCCGCCGCTGCCGTTGCCCCATAGGGCGGAGGCGGGGCCGCGGACGATCTCGGCGCGGCGCACGAACGCGGGGTCCGCGATGCCGAGCACGGCCTGGCCGTCGGCCAGCGTCAGCGGCACGCCATCGAGGACCACCTGGACGCCGCGAACGCCGAAGCCCGCCCGCGCGCCGAGCCCGCGCACGACGAGGCGCTCGCCCTGCGCCGGGTTCTCGCGGTTGACGACGAGCAGGCCCGGCACGCGCCGCAGCGCCACGTCGAGCCCCGCGCCGGAGTCGGCGAGGCGCTCCTCAGGACTGCGGGCCACGACGGCGACGCTGAACGGGGCCGTCGCCACGGACACGGCCCCGCGAGCGGCTTCGACGCGCGCCTCGGGCAGGGCGAGCGTGTCGGCCGGCGTCTGCGCCGCGGCGGAGCCGACGAGAAGGGCAGCGAGGACGAGCAGGCGACGCATGGGCGACGAGGACGGCAGCGCAGCACGTCCGTCCCGGTGCGGCGTTCCACCCACGCTGCGACGGCACTACCCGCCCGCAGCCACGCCGAGCGTTTCGAGGACCGACGCCGCGGCGCGGCGGCCCGTCTCGGCGGCCCCGTTCATGTAGCCCTGGAAGTCGGTCGAGCAGTGCTCGCCGGCGAAGAACACGTTCCCCACCGGCACGACCTCGGCTCCTGCGATCGTCGTCCACTGCCCCGGCCGGTAGCAGGCGTACGAGCCCCGCGTGAACGGGTGAGAGGGCCAGTGGAAGCGCCCCGTGCGGCCGTTCTGGACCGCGAGCACGCCCGGGAACGCGCCGTCGACGCCGGGCAGGAGGCGCGCGACCTGCGCCTCGGGCGTGCCCCCGCCCACCGCGACCCCGGCCGCACCGCCGGAGTAGAGCGTGAGCCCGCCCGCCTCTCCCGGCTGGAGCTGCGTGTGGTCCCAGCAGAGCTGGAAGGCGGCGTCGGTGAAGCACTCGCCGTTGTAGCCCTGGCTGCGCCACGGCCGCGCCGTCGTGCCGGCGAACAGCTTGGCGTTGGTCCCGTAGCCGAGCTCGCGGATCGCGCGCGTCTTGAATGCCGGCAGGTCCAGCGCCGCGAGGTCCACGTCGCGGAGGAGCGTGAACGGGAGCGCCAGCACGACCGCGTCGGCGTCGACCTCGCGGGTGGCCGCGCCGGACTCGAACACGAGGCGTACGCCCGCGCCGCGCGGCCGGGCCGCGACGAGGCGCTGCCCCGTCTCGATCTGTCCGGTGACGCGCGAGGCCAGCGCCTCCACGACGCGCTCGTTGCCGCCGACGACCTTGAGGCGCTCGTCGCTCTCGCCGAACGGCTCGAAGCCCGCCGCGGTGTCGGTCCCGATGAGGAAGACGAGGTTCAGGGCGGACTGCTTGCCGGCGTCGAGCCCGAACTCGGTCACGTACGCCCCGTCGAGGAGCGCGCGGATCATTCCGGTCGCGCCGATGCGGTCCAAATACTCGGCGATCGACAGCCGGTCCAGGGCCGCCGCGCCGCCCTCGTTCCGGTAGTCGACCACGTCGCCGGTCGAGGCGTAGTCCGCCTGGATGCGGCCGGCGAGTGGGACGAACGCGGCGACGACCTCGGCCTCGCTCACCTGCCGGCCGCCGAAGTAGAACGCGTGCCGGAGGTCCGCCTCGCCCGGAGTCTGGCGGTCGTAGAGGTCGAGACCGAACTCGGCGACGAGCCCGAGCAGGTCCGCGTGGCCGCTGTCGATGAACTCGCCGCCGAGCTCGGTCGTCAGGCCCGGCCCGACGAGGCCCGTCGCGGTGTGCATGCGCCCGCCAGTCCTACCGGACGCCTCGTAGACGGTCGCGCGCACCCCGGCCTGCTGGAGCCGGTACGCCGCGTGGAGCCCCGCGATGCCCCCACCGACGATTGCAACGCGGGCGTCGCGGCGCAGACGGGCCGGAGCCGCACACCCGGCGAGCGTCGGCCCGAGGACGAGCCCGGCGACGCCGGCCCCGGCGAGGTTCAGGAACGCGCGGCGGTCGAGCTGCGCCTCGTGTGCGGCACCGACGAGGTCGTCGGGCGGCGCGCCTGTGCGGTGCGCCTCGGCGGCGATGCGGAAGGCGCGGCGGAGCGCGCCGAAGAGCGGCGTGCGTGCGCCGGAGACCGGTCGAGGGGTCATGCGAGGGGGGGACGTTCGGGGTTGCACGATAGGCCTGCGCATGCGGATGGCGTACTGCGTGGCGCACTTTTCCGCGCCGCGCGACATCCGCCGAGCGTTGCATGGGCACGTCCGGCACGCTAGTTTTTTAGCACACCTACTGAACCCGCCATGCTCCGCCTCCTGCTCGCGCTCCCGCTCCTGCTCGCCGCCTGCGCCCCGGCGGGCCGAACGACGGCCGCACCGACAGCTTCTCAGGCTGCTCCCGCCGACCCCGCGTCCAGCGCCGCGGCGCTCGTCGAGGCGGTCCGCGCGCGCCACGGCGCGACGTGGTACCGGACGCTCGCATTCGTCCAGGAGACGACGTTCCACGGGCCGGAGGGCGCGCGCACGCAGACGTGGTACGAGGCCGCGTCCGTGCCGGGCCTCCTCCGGATCGACATCGCCCCGCTCGGCGAGGCCCCGTCGATCCTGTTCACGTCGGACTCGACGCTCGTCGCGCGCCCCGGCGCGGCAGTCGTCCGGCGCGGCGGCGGCAACCCGCTGATGCTGTTGGGGTTCGACATCGTCGCGATTCCCGCGGCCGAGACGCTCGCCGGGATGCTCGCGGTCGGCATCGACACGGCGGCCGTGCGCGCGGACGTGTGGCAGGGCCGCCCGGCCGTCGTCGTGGGCGGGGCCGTGGGCGACGAGGCGTCGCCGCAGGTGTGGTTCGACCGCGAGCGCCTCGTGTTCGTGCGCCTGATCGAGCGTCAGGGCGATGTACGGTCCGAGGTGCTGTTCAACGACTACGCGCCGCTTGGCGGCGGGTGGATCGCACCGCACGTGCAGGCCTTCGCGGACGGCGTGCTCGTCCAGGAGGAGCGCTACCGCGCGATCCGAGCGGACGTCGCGCTCCCGGCCGGCACGTTCGACACACGCACGTGGCCGGCCGTCGCGTGGTGGACGGCCGTCGGCTACGACGGGACCGAGTAGCGGCTCCGAGCGCCGCGCGGCGCACACACGCCACGCCCGTCGCGGTGCCGGGCGGCCACAGTCAGGCGGCGAGCGAGTACCCCTCTTCGTCCAACGCCGCAGCGATGCCGCCGCGGCTAGCGCGCGTGTCGTCGAGGCGCACGTCGGCCACGCCCACCCGCACGTCCACCACGTGGACGCCGTCGATGCCTGCGAGCGCCTCCCGGACGGCGCGGACGCAGTGCGAGCAGGTCATCCCGTCGATGGAGAGCGTCTCGGTCGTCGTCATGGCCGCGAGCGTCGGGTGTCCGCTGGAACGCTCCGCTGCGGCGCGGGTGCCGTGAATCCGCCGCGCGCGCGAAGCGGCGCTACTCGCGGACCGCGCTCAGGACCACCTCGACGCCGTCGATCGGTCCGCCCTGCGTGAAGACGGGCGTGTTCGTGGTCGTGGTCCACAGCAGTTGCCCGGCTGCGTCGCGGATCTCGGCGCGGACGGCGTAGCGGTGCGTGACGTCGATGCGGGCGGGGTCGTAAGCCAGCGAGAACGGGACCGGGACCTGCGTCACTGGCCGGATGTCCTCCTCGGCGATGACCGTGGCCGGCGCGTCCGCCCGGCTGACGTCCTCGATGCGGACGCGCACGACGGCCCCCTCGGGCAGCGCCATCCGCTCGCGGTACGTCACCGTCCCGTTGAGCACGGCCGACGCCACGGCACCCGACGCGGGGACGCCCGGCACGGAGACGGGCTCGGTGGACGAGTTCGGCGACACGGGTGAGACGGCGGCGAGTGGCATGCAGCCCGATGCGACGACGAGGGCGAGCGTAGCGAGACGGAGCATGACGGCAGCGTGCGGTGGACGGGCAGAACGCCGCTGCCGGCCACTCGGTGCCTCAGCGCTCTGCGACGGGCGCGCAGCCGCGCACAGCCACGTCCCACGGCTGCGCCGACGCGGCCCGCTCCGCGCCGAGCGCGTCCAGGCGGGCCATGTACGGGCCGTCGAACAGGGCCGCGGCACCCGGCGCGGACGCCATCTCGTTCGGGACGGCCGTCGCGCGGAACTCGACGCGCAGACCGGGTAGCGCGGCCTCGGCCGCACACGCGGCCGTCGCGAGCGACTCGACGAGCGGGCGCAGCTGGAGCGCCATCGTCATCAGGTTTGCCCTCTGCGCCACGAGGCGCGCCGAGCCCGCGTCGACCGCGAGCCCGCGCGGGTCCAGCCACGCATTCATGACCGTCCACACGCGGACCGTGACGGGGCCGCCGACTCCGGTCCGGCGCAGGGCCGCATCGAGCGCGCGGAGGCCGGCGAAGTCGAGAACCGGGCGGACGCTCTCCGACACGCCGCCGTCCGTGTGCGTGTGGCCGTCGATGCGGACGGGCGGGAAGACGCCCGGGATGGCGGCCGTGGCGAGGAAGAGGGTCTGGAGTCGGTCCGAGGGCGCGTTGCAGTCGCCGATCTCGTCCGCGACGACGTAGGTCCGCCCGAGGCTGGCGTCGAGGTCCACGGTCCCGATGGCGAGCTGGCGGCCCTCGACGAAGGCGGCGGCGAGGTCGCTGCAGAGCGGCCCGTCGAGCGTCTCGCCGAGCGTCTCGGTGAGCCGCGACGCGTCGACGACGCCGCCCGTGCGGCGGAACAGGAACAGCGGGTCGAAGCGGGGCGCGATGCGCTCCGAGGCGTCGCGGTAGAGCGCGCTCGCCTGGCCGAGCGCCTCGGCCGTGCCGACGACGGCGAACGGCGCGATGAGCGAGCCCGTCGAGACGCCCGTCACGAGGTCGAAGCGCGGCATCGCCCGACCGCCCGGCAGCGCCTGCCAGGCCCGCAGAAAGCC
This sequence comes from Rubricoccaceae bacterium, assembly GCA_031425425.1. GTDB lineage: Bacteria > Bacteroidota > Rhodothermia > Rhodothermales > Rubricoccaceae > DASVSE01. The sequence continues at coordinate 2,178 of JANPJI010000494.1, read as the reverse complement.
CGTGCCGTAGGCCCCGTGCTGGCCGCCGCCCGAGAGCAGGAGCACGTCCAGCGTGCGGTCGCCGCGGCGGACGGCGCGCCGCGCGAGGCGCTCGACGAGCGTGTCCTGCGCCGCCGTCTCGGCCGCCCGCACCGGGCCGGCGTCAACGGGAGCGGGGGGACGGCTCGCGACACACCCTGCGAGCCCGGCGGCGAGGCCCACAGCCAGGAGCGTGTGGGGGCGCATCATTGGCGCGAGTAACCAGCCGACGCGATGCGGTAGCGGTCCGCGACATCGATCGAGCACACGTAGCTGTACCGCTCAGGCCGCGGGCCGCGGGCTGTGACGTCCATCTCGCCGCCGGCGAGCCACTCGCGGGCGTTGGCGCGGATGACGCGGCCCTCGACCTGGCGTGCGCTTCGGAAGCCGATCTCGTCGCGCATTTTGCCCGTCACCTGCGCGCGACACTGCGTGAGCAGAATCGCGTCGGCGACGGGGCGACCGGGACGGTCGCCTCCGCCGGAGCCGCCGCCGGGGCGCGTGGCGGGCATCATGCAGCCTGCCACCGTGAGCAGCAGAGCCGCAAGGGCGAAGCGGTAATGCACTGGGTTTCGGAGGCGTGCGAGAACGCACGCACTAATCAGGTGTTGCGGCTCATGTTCCCTCCGCGCCGGGTCGCCGCGGTTTCCGGCCGTCTGCGAACCGCAGGCGGGACACCGAGCGTAGGAGGCGCGCCTCCAGCCTTCGCCGATGCCTGACACCGTGCTCGCTCTTTCTCCCCACCGATCCGCCGCAGCGTCGGGCGACGGCAGCCCTCCTGGCGGCGGGTTTGTCCCGCCCACGCCGGTCGTCCGCGACGCGGAGACGAAGAAGGCCGCGCTCGTGCGCATGAAGCGCCTCGCGCTCGGCGCGCTCGTCTTCGCCGCGGCCATGTTCGTCGCGCTGAACGTGCTCCGCCGCGGGCTCGCCGACGGCACGCCGCTGGACTTCTGGATCGGCTTCGCCGCGGCCGTCTTCGAGGCCGCCATGGTCGGCGCGTTCGCGGACTGGTTCGCCGTGACGGCCCTCTTCCGGCACCCGATGGGCATCCCGATCCCGCACACGGCCATCATCCCCGAGAAGAAGGACCGCATCGGCAACGCCCTCGCGACGTTCGTCGGGACGCACTTCCTGAGCCCGGACAACGTGATGGCGCGGCTCGACGGGATCAACTTCGCCGCCATGGCCGGCGGGTGGCTGCGCGAGCCGGCCAACGTGCACCGCATCCGGACGCAGGCCGTCGGCGTGGTCGAACGGGGGCTGGCGCGGCTGGGCGACGACCGCATCGGGGACTTCGCCGCGCGCGAGCTCGGCCCGCGCCTGCGCGAGATCGCCCTCGCGCCGCGCCTCTCGGACCTCCTGCTGGAGATGACGAAGGACGACCGCCACGAGGGCCTCCTCGACGAGGTCCTCCGCGGCGGCCTCACCGTCGCCCGGGACAACCGCGACGCGCTCCGGGCGCTCATCCGCGACCGCCTCCCCGCGTTCGTCCCCGAGAAGCTCGTCGACGTCGCCCGCGACGCGGTCCAGAAGGCGCTGGAGACGACGCTCGACGAGATGATCGCGGACCGCCGGCACCCGCTGCGGCTGCGGGTCCACGCCCAGGTGCAGGCGTTCGTAGAGAAGCTCGTGCACGACCCCGCTACGCAGGCCCGCGTGGACGCATGGCGGGACCGGCTGCTCGCCAACGAGGCCGTGCGCGCCTTCGCCGTCGAGCGCTGGCACGACCTCCGCGCGTTCCTCGCCCGCGACCTCCGCGCGGACGACTCGCAGGTGTTCGCCTTCGTCGAGGCGCGCGCGGTCGAGCTCGGCCAGTCGATGATGTCCGACCCGGCCTTCCAGGCGGCCGTCAACGAGAAGGTCGAGACGGTCGCGAAGTACGTCGTCGAGCGCCACGGCGGTCGCGTGCCGGACCTCATCCGGGACACCGTCTCGAAGTGGAACGCGTCGCAGATCTCGGAGCAGGTCGAGCTCGCCGTCGGCCGCGACCTGCAGTTTATCCGGATCAACGGCACCGTCGTCGGCGGCCTCGTCGGCGGCGTGCTCTACCTCGCCGAGGCGCTCATCGGGTGAGCGGCCATCGGCAGCGCCTCGTCCACAGCGAGGCACGAACGGGCCGACGTTACAGGTCGTCCTCGGCGCGCTGCGCCTGGATGCGCG
>JANPJI010000493.1:0-7206 GCA_031425425.1 Rubricoccaceae bacterium | reverse complement strand
CCGCTGGCCCGACCAGCCCACCTGGGTCAGCCCGACGACCGGCCGCGCCCAGTGGAACGGCTTCTTCGGCCGCAACCAGTTCAACGCCGACCTCGAGTCGTTCTTCTGGGCCGACGACAACAACGACCGCGAGCTCCAGCGGTCCTTCCCGAGCTTCCGCGCCGACGCGACGCGCCCCGAGCGCGGCGGCCTCGGCCTGGACCTCAAGGTCCGCGGCCTCCAGTGGTCCCAGTTTCTCGCCCAGGACGCCATCTTCTGGCTCTACGAGGTCACCAACACGTCGACCACGACCTACCCGCGCGTCGCCGTCGGCCTGACCGTCGGCACGCTCTCGGGCGGCGACGGCGACACGCAGGACGACCTCGCGTTCTTCGACCAGGCCAACCGCATCGTCTACTCGTACGACTTCAACAACCGCGGCAACCAGGGCCAGCCCGTCGGCTACGTCGGCTACGGCTTCCTGGAGAGCCCGGGCAACGCCGACAACGGCATCGACGACGACGGCGACGGCGACCCGACCACGGCCGCCGGCCTCGACGTCTTCGGCGTCCCGTTCGTGATGGCCGACGCTGGGGTCGACAACACGTTCGTCCAGTCGGACTTCGACCCGCGCCTCCTCGCCGCCAACGATCCGCTCGTGCTCATCGACGCCGCCACGGGCCGGCGCTCGGTCACGTACGTCCCCACCACGGGCTCGATCACCGTCGTCAGCCAGGGCCAGACGTACACGGTCGCGGCGGGCCAGTCGATCCGCGAGACCACGACGGACGTCCCGACGCGCACGCCGGGCGTCTTCCAGACGCTGACGGCCAAGGACCTCGTGGACCAGGACCTCGACGGGATCGTGGACGAGGACATCTCGCTGCACTTCACGCGCCGCGCCCAGACGTTCGGCAACCCGCCGACGATCGTCACGCTGCCCGCGCTGCGGTACCGCAACTACGTCGGATTCGGGCGGGCCATCCGCGGCCGCCAGCCGACCGACGCGGACTCGTCCAACTTCGGCCTCCTCAACCCGATGATCGAGGAAGACCGCGACGACGGGATCGACAACGACCGCGACTGGAGCCGCACCGGCGACGACGTCGGGGCCGACGGCCAGCCTGCCACCGGCGACCCCGGCGAGGGCAACGGCCGCCCCGACCCCGGCGAGCCCAACTTCGACGACCTCGACGTCGACGAGTCCGACCAGGTCGGCCTGTCGAGCTTCTACTACTTCGTGCCGTCGAACGCCTTCCCGATCAACCGCGACGACCAGGTGTGGGGCGCGATGACGCCGGGCTTCTTCACCACCAACGAGGAACTGACGGCGCTCCAGGCCGGCGGCGGGGCCGACGGCGACTTCGTGTTCGGCTCGGGCTACTTCCCGCTCCCGCCCGGCGAGACGCTCCGGTTCACGCTCGCGCTCGTCTTCGGGACCGACCTCGAGGACATCACGACGAACCAGATCACCATCCAGGAGATCTACGACCGCAACTACCAGTTCTCGCGCCCGCCGGACCGCCCGACGCTCCGCGCCGTCCCCGGCGACGGCCAGGTGACGCTCTACTGGGACTCCATCGCGGAGGCGTCGGAGGACCCGATCCTCGGTCAGGACTTCGAGGGCTACCGCCTCTACAGGAGCACCGACCCGTTCTTCCGCGACGTCCCGCGCCTGCTCGACGCGTTCGGCAACGACGCCACGCGCGTCCCGTTCGCCATCTTCGACCGCGACGACGCCGTGAGCGGCATCTACACGACGTCGGACCCGCGCGTCCGCGGCGTCCCGTTCAACCTCGGCACCAACACCGGCCTCCAGTACTCGTTCGTGGACACGGACGTCGTCAACGGGCAGCAGTACTACTACGGCGTCACGGCCTACGACACCGGCTCGCCGGACTTCTACCCGGCCGAGAACGACCTCCAGGCGAGCATCACCCCCGACGGCACGCTCTCGACGAGCCGCAACGTCGCCGCGGTGATGCCGAACGCGACCGCGCTCGGGTTCGTCGAGGGCGGCCTCAACGGGGCCGCCATCCGCTCCGCCGGCGCGGCCACCGGCGCTGTCTTCACCGAGGTGCTGGACCCGCGCCTCGTCCGCGACGCGGCGACCTACACGATCCGCTTCAACAACGAGATCGCCGCCGACAGCTTCTTCGTCCTCCGCGACGGCGTCGTGGTGGACTCGTCGCTGATCTCCGGGGCCAACTCGCTCGTTGTGGACGGCATCCGCATCACGTTCAACCCGGACGTGACGCGCCTCGACGCCGACTCGTCGGGCTACCTCGGGCCGAATGCGGCCGACTTCGGGCCGTACTCGCTGACGGTCGCCAACAACGCGGCGACGCTCCTCTCCGGCACGGCCGTTCCGTACGACTACGAGATCCGGTTCCTGCCGGGCACGACGTCGTCCTCGGTCGGCGGCTTCCGCATCGGCGACTCGCCGAACGCGCCGCTCGCCGTGGCCCGGCTGACCAACGTCGAGGTGTTCAACACCACGCTCGGCCGGCCGGCCGAGTTCGTCTTCATCGCGAACGACGGGACAGACGGCGTCTTCTCCGCCTCGACGGCGAGTGGGACGGCCAGGACCGACATCGTGCTGATCTACGAGACCGTCGCCGGCGTCCGCGTGCCGACGTACCTGTACCGGCTCGCGCCGACCGGGCTCCCGCCGGGGTTCCCCGGCCGCCTCCCCTCCGCCGGCGACGTGTTTCTCGTGGCCTCGCGCAAGCCGTTCTCCCAGCGCGACGCGTACACGTTCACCACAGCCGCGTCGAGCATCGACGAGGGCGTGCAGGACGCCGAGATGGAGCGCATCCGGGTCGTCCCGAACCCGTACGTCGCCGCCGCCTCGTGGGAGCGCGACAACCCGCAGGGCGTCACCGGCCGCGGCGAGCGCCGGATCGACTTCATCCACCTCCCCGCCGGGGCGCGCATCCGGATCTACACCGTCCGCGGCGCGCTCGTCCGCGAGCTGACCCACGACGGGGCCATCGCCGACGGGACGGTCTCGTGGGACCTCCGGACGCGCGAGAACCTCGAGACCGCCTACGGGATCTACTTCTACCACGTCGAAGCCCCCAACGGTGCGACGAAGACCGGCCGCCTCGCCCTCATCAAGTAATCCGCGCCCGCGCCGCCCGGCGCGCCCCAAGATGACCACGCACCAGACCCCGCTCGCGAGGCGGCTCCTCCTCGCCGGCCTCACGCTCGCCGCGCTCGCGCCGGCCCTCGCGCCTGCCGCTGCGGCGCAGGACAAGCCCGGCACGACGGCCGCGCCGTTCCTGCTGCTCGGCACCGACGCCCGCGGCGCGGCCATGGGCAGCGCCCAGACGGCCTCCGCTACGGGCGCGCACGCGCTCCACTGGAACCCCGCCGGCATCGTCACCGAGGCGGCCACGGCCGGCACCGGCGACGCCGTCTTCTCGACGTCGCAGTGGCTCGTCGACAGCCAGCACAGCTACGTCGGGGCCACGCTCACGGCCGGGCTGGGCACGTTCGGTATCTCGGTGACGCAGCTCTCGTACGGCGAGGAGCCCGTGACGACGATCGAGGACCCGGAGGGGACGGGCGAGCTCTACAGCGCCCAGGACCTCTCGGTCGGCGTGAGCTACGCCCGCGCCCTGACGGACCGCTTCACGGTCGGCGGGACGGCCAAGCTGGTCCGCCAGCAGATCTACAACGAGTCCGCCAACGGGGCCGCCATCGACCTCGGCGTGCGCTACCAGACCGGCTTCCGCGGCGTCACGATCGGCATGGCGATGACCAACTTCGGGTCCGACATGCGCCTCGCCGGCCGCGACCTCCGCCGCCGGATCGACATCGACCCGGGCCAGACCGGCAACAACGACGACCTCCCCGGCGCGCTCGAGGTCAACTCGTGGGCGATGCCGCTCGCGTTCAACGTCGGCCTTTCGGCGGACGCCTACCGCGCCGGCGACATGGCGCTCACGGTCACGGCCGAGGGGCAGGCCCCGTCGGACAACTCGCAGTCGGCCTCGTTCGGCGGCGAGTTCGCCTTCCGCGACCTGCTCTTTCTGCGTGGCGGATACCGGCAGGCGTTCTCGAACGTTTCCGAGGACGGTGGCTGGGCGCTCGGGTTCGGCCTCAACGCCGGCCTCACCGAGCGCCTCGGCGTGCGGGTCGACTACGTCTTCCAGGAGTACCAGCCCTTCGGCACCCCGCAGATGTTCACCGTCGGCGTGACGTTCTGAGGCGCGGCGCCGCGACGGCCGGGCCTTCTCCCCGGTTGTCCCGGCGCTCCGCCGCGGAAACGCGCCTCGACCCCGGCCGGGCGGCCCCCGGACCCTTTCGTCTCACTCAACCCCTAGCAAGCCATGCGCTCCGCTACCCGCTACGCCCTGGCCGCGTTTGCGCTCGTTCTCTGGTCCGGCTCCGCCGCGGCCCAGAACGACGTGACGTTCCAGGTCGACATGAACGCGTACATCGCGACCTGCCAGTTCAACGCGGCCACCAATACCGTCCGGACCCCCGGCGATATGAACGGCTGGGACAACGCCCAATTCCCGCTCGCCGACGCCGACGCCAACGGCATCTACACCGGGACGTACAGCCTGCCCGCGGGGCCGATCAACTACAAGCACTACGTCGGCGGGAGCACCATCCTGAGCTGGGAGAACGACCCCAACCGGCCGTACACCGTCGTCGCCGGGGCGCAGACCATCGCCGTGACGCCCTTCAACGGGCCGACGCCGGCCAACGCCTGCGGCGCGACGACCGACGACTACGACCTCCTGTTCCAGGTCGACATGTCGATCCAGCAGGGCCGCGGGGCGTTCGTCCCGGCCAACGGCGAGACCGTCGCCGCGGTCGGCGAGTTCAACGGCTGGGACACGGCCAACCCGTTCACCCTCATTGAGGACTCGTTCACGCCGGGCCTCTACACCGGCGTCACGACGCGGACCGTGGGCGTGCCTTCGGCGACGGGCTTCAAGTTCATCATCCGCAACGCCGACGGAACGGTCAAGACGTGGGACTCCGTCAACCCGGCCGTCACGGCGGACAACACGGGCGGCGGCGACCCGAACCGCGTCATCCGCATCGTCGGCGGGGAGCCGGACACGGACGCCAACGGCAACCCGAACTGGGCCTACGACAACGACACCAACGCAGCCACGGCCCCTTTCTTCCAGGACGCCGGTGCCGACCGGTTCCTCACGGGCCCCGCGACGGTGACGTTCAGCGTCGACATGCGCCCGGCGCAGTACCGGATCCTGGACGCGGGCGCGCTTCCGGCCGGCGACGGCTCGCCGGTCGGCGGCAACACGTCCATCCCGAGCGTGTTCATCAACGGCCCCGCGGCCGGTGAGTCGGATCAGGACGCCGGCCCGGCCGGCGGCATCGGCGACTGGGCGGCCTGGGGCGCTGTCCTCGCGGCGCAGACCAGCCGTCAGCTGGCCGGACCCGACGCCAACAGCCGCTACTCGGTCACGCTGAACTACTCGGCCGGCGCGTACCGCGTGCTCATCGCCAAGTTCGGCGTCAACGGGGCCGACGATGAGGCCGGCTTCGGCGTCAACCACGTCTTCCCGATCACCGAGGGCGCGAACGCGTTCACCCTCTCCTTCGGCTGCGTCCTCCGGGCCGACGGCTCGTATACGGACGACTACACGATCGGCACGATCCTCAACCCGTACGACGCGTACCTGCTGATCAACAACGTCGTCCAGCCGGAGACGTGCACGGTGGTCCGGACCGGTGGCGAGGGCGACGTCGTCGTCGGGATCGAGAACGGCCCGTCCATCGCGGGCGTCGAGATCTCCGCGACGTACCCGAACCCGGTCACGACGACGGGCCGGATCGACCTCACGCTGGACCGCGCGATGACGGTCGCCGTGCGCGTCTACGACGTCACGGGCCGCCAGGTGGCGACGCTCGTCGACGGCCGCCAGGTCGCGGCCGGCACGACGACGCTCGACATCGACACGGCGCGCCTCGCAGCCGGCGTGTACGTCCTCCGCGTGGAGGCCGACGGGCAGGTCGCCTCGCGCCGGATGACGGTCACGCGCTAACCCGCCGACCCGGCCGCCGGGGATCCTGACGGGTCTCCGGCGGCCCCCGCGCCGGGCGCTGTAAGAGGCGTCCGGCGTTTTTTCGACCCACCCCTGTCCCGATGTCGCACGTCTCGTTCGCGGGTTCCGGCTGTTCCAGCCGTGCCGGCCTTTCTGGCCGCTCCGCCCGTCTGCTCGCCCTCGTCGCCGTCCTGCTCGGTGCCGCCGCCCCGTCGTGGGCGCAGGCGTCGTTCCCGGTCACGTTCCGTTTCCTGCCGGACCTCTCGTCGCCCGCGATCTCGCCGGTCGTCCGCGCGTTCGCGCCGGGCACGATGCCGCCCGGGACCATCAACGACTGGGGGCCGAACTCGGCCGGCAACATCGCCCCGACCGCACCGAGCCTCATGACGTTCGACGCGGCGACCAACGAGTACCGCTACACCGAGACCCTGACGACGGGCGTGGACTACTTCTACAAGGTCCACTACCACACGACCAACACGCCGCCGGGCTACGGCGGGACGTGGATCTCGGACCCGCTCAACCCCCGTACGGTCGGCAACAACGCCGACTCGGGGATTCTGGTGACGGACCCGATGGCGTTCCAGCTCGCCCGCGAGCAGGACGGCACGACGCAGATCCGCGCCGTCTCGGCGGGTCTCTACGGCTCCGAGGCGATCACAGCGATCTCATACACGCTCAACGGGACGACGTTCAGCGACGGGATGTCGTTCTACGACTCGGCGACGCGCCTCTTCCGCAAGACGCTCGCCACCCCGCTCGCGCCCGGCGCGCAGTTCGCCATCACCGCGACCGACGCGCTCGGGCGGACGGCCACGGCCAGCGTCGGGCTCGTCCCGCCGACCGTCGTCGATGCGCCCGTGCCGGCGGGCGTCCGTGACGGCATCACCGTCAGCGGCTCCACGGCGACGCTCGTCCTCCGCGCGCCCGGCAAGACGTACGTCTACGCCATCGGCGACTTCTCCAACTGGGAGCCGCGCCCCGAGTACGTCCTCAAGCGCGACAACACGGACCCGCGCGGCACGCGCTGGTGGACCACGGTCCCGCTCACGCCGACGCCCGCCGGCACGCGCTTCCAGTACCTCGTCGACGGCGTCGAGCGTATCTCGGACCCGTACGCGGCGCTCGTGCTGGACCAGGGCTCGGACCCGTTCGTGCCCGCCGTCACGTTCCCGAACCTGCCGGCGTACCCGAC
>JANPJI010000492.1:0-1828 GCA_031425425.1 Rubricoccaceae bacterium | reverse complement strand
CGGGCCGCCCAGCGGGGCCTTCCGACAGCGGAAGGCCCCGCTCGCCGTTTGCACCTCCCCGAACTTCTCCACAGCCCTTGCCGCCGGCGCTGCAGCCGGGCATCTTGCCTGGCCCCGGACCCGACGCGCGATGCCTGACTTCTGCCACCTCCACTGCCACACCCAGTACTCGCTGCTCGACGGTGCGGCGCGCATCCAGACGCTCGTCGAGCGGGCCGCGGAGCTGGAGCACGCGGCGGTGGCGATCACGGACCACGGGAATCTCCACGGCGTCCCGGAGTTCTACACCGCGGCGCGGAAGGCGGGCGTCCAGCCCATCATCGGGTGCGAGTTCTACGTCACGCCGACGGGCATGGCGGACAAGAGCGACCGCACGCGCTACCACCAGGTCCTGCTCGCCAAGGACGTCGAGGGCTACCGCAACCTCATCAAGCTCTCGTCGATGAGCTACACCGAGGGCTACTACTACAAGCCCCGGATCGACCGCGAGACGCTCCGGGCGCACTCCGCCGGGCTCGTCGCGACGACGTGCTGCCTCCAGGGCGAGGTCCTCCAGGCGATCCTCAAAAAGGGCGAGGCCGCGGCGAAGCTGATCTTCGAGGACTACCTGAGCATCTTCGGCGAGGACTACTACATCGAGATCCAGGACCACGCGATCCCCGAGCAGCGGACCTGCAACGCGGTCCTGATGCGCTGGGCCGAGGAGTACGGCGTGACCGTCGTCGCGACCAACGACGTCCACTACGTCCACCAGGCGGACGCCGAGGCGCAGGACGTGCTGCTGTGCCTGCAGACCGGCAAGGACCTCGCGGACCCGAACCGGATGCGGTTCGAGAACGACCAGTTCTTCTTCAAGGACGCCGCCGGGATGCAGGCCGCCTTCGCCGAGTCGGTCGGTCAGGGCGCGTTCTCGTCCGCGCGGGCCGTCGACGCGGCGATCGACGCGACGCGAGAGATCGCGGACAAGTGCCGACTCGAGCTGCCGATGGGCGAGCTGCTCATGCCGCACTTCCCGATCCCGGCGCCGCACGCCTCGCCGAGCGCGTACCTCCGGCACCTCACGTACGAGGGCGCGCGGCGGGTCTACCCCGAGCTGACGTCGGTCATTCGCGAGCGGCTGGACCTGGAACTGTCGGTCGTCGCCTCAATGGGCTTCGACGGCTACTTCCTCATCGTGCAGGACTTCACGACGGCGGCCCGGACGCTCGGCGTCTCGGTTGGCCCCGGCCGTGGGTCCGCCGCGGGCTCCGCCGTCGCGTACTGCCTCGGCATCACGGGCATCGACCCGCTGAAGTACGACCTCCTCTTCGAGCGTTTCCTCAACCCCGAGCGCGTCTCGATGCCGGACATCGACATCGACTTCGACGACCGAGGCCGCTCCAAGGTCATCGACTACGTGGTCGAGAAGTACGGCCGCGAGTCGGTCTGCCAGATCGTGACCTTCGGCACGATGGGCTCGAAGTCGGTCCTGAAGGACGTCGGGCGCGTGCTCGGGCTGCCGCTCGCCGAGGTGGACCGCATCTCGAAGATGGTCCCGGACGGCGTCAAGGTGTCGCTCGCCGACGCCCGCGCAAGCTCCAAGGAGTTCGCGGAGCTGGAGCGGAGCCCGGACCCGCAGATCCGCCGCCTCATGCGCTACGCGACGGTCCTGGAGGGGTCCGCCCGGCAGACGGGCGTCCACGCCGCAGGCGTCATCATCGCCCCCGGCGACGTGAGCCAGTACGTCCCGGTCTCGATCCAGAAGGGCAAGGGCGGGGCCGGCGACACGCTCATGACGCAGTACGACGGCCGCTGGATCGAGGACTTCGGCCTGCTCAAGATGGACTTC
>JANPJI010000491.1:0-6150 GCA_031425425.1 Rubricoccaceae bacterium | reverse complement strand
CCGTCCACCGTCCACCGTCCACCGTCCACCGTCCGATGCTCCTCACCGACCGCTCCGGTCCGGGTTCACCCGGCGGCTCCGTCCTCACGCTCACCTTGGACCGGCCCGAGACGCGCAACGCCCTCTCCGCCGACCTCGTCGTCGCCCTCACCGAGGCGCTCGCGCAGGCCGCGCAGGACGACACGGTCCGCGTGGTCGTTCTCGCTGCGGCCGGGCCGGCGTTCTCGGCCGGGGCCGACCTCGGCGCGCTGCGGGCGCTGCGGTCCGCGTCGCACGCCGACAACCTCGCGGACTCGGAGCGCCTCGGCCGCCTCTTCGAGGCCCTCCTGCGGCACCCGACGCCCGTCGTCGCGCGCATCCACGGGCACGCCGTCGCGGGCGGGTGCGGGCTCGCCGCGGCGTGCGACTTCTCCCTCGCCGCAGAGAGCGCCACGCTCGGGTTCTCCGAGGTCCGCATCGGGTTCGTGCCCGCACTCGTCGCCACGTTCGTCACGCGCAAGGTGGGCGAGACAGCCGCGCGCGACCTGTTCCTCCGCGGCCACCGCATCCCGGCACAGGAGGCGGCCCGCATCGGGCTCGTCACGCGGTGCGTCCCGGACGACGCGCTCGACGCCGAGATTGACGCGCTCTGCCGCGAGCTCGCCACCGAGACGAGCCGCAGCGCCGTCGCGCTCACCAAGGCGCTCCTCGCCGACCTCCCCGGGATGACGCTCGCCGGGGCGCTCGCCCACGCCGCAGCTGTCAACGCCGACGCTCGCGCCACGGACGACTGCCGCGCCGGGGTCGACGCGTTCCTGAACAAGACCGCCCCGCCGTGGCGTGTCGCCGCCGGGGCGGAGCGGTAGGCCGCAGGCCGTCGCGGCTCAGCCGAAGCGGCCCTGGACGTAGTCGCGCGTCGGCACCTCGCGGGGATTCTCGAACAGCTCCTGCGTCGGGGCGACCTCGACGAGCGAGCCGTTGAGCAGGAACGCCGTCTGCTGCGAGACGCGCTGCGCCTGCCCGAGGTTGTGCGTCACGATGACGACCGTGTAGCGCTCGGCGAGCTCCTTCACCGTCTCCTCGACCTGCGCCGTGGACTTCGGGTCGAGCGCGGACGTCGGCTCGTCCATCAGGATCACGTCGGGCTCGATGGCGAGGGCGCGGGCGATGCACAGCCGCTGCTGCTGGCCGCCCGAGAGGCCCATCGCGCGGGAGCCGAGGCGGTCCTTGACCTCGTCCCACAGCGCGGCCTGGCGGAGCGCGCGCTCGACGAGCCCGTCCATGTCGCCGGTGTAGCCGTTGATCCGCGCGCCCCACGCGACGTTGTCCCGGATCGACTTCGGGAACGGGTTCGGGGCCTGGAACACCATCCCAACACGGCGGCGGACGAGGACCGGGTCCGCGTCGAGCAGGTTCACGCCGTCGAGCGTGATCGAACCGGTCGTCCGCGTGCCCGGCGTGATCTCGTGCATCCGGTTGATGGCGCGGAGCAGCGTGCTCTTGCCCGAGCCGGACGGCCCGATGAGGGCGGTCGCGGAGCGGTCGGCGAAGCCGAGCGTGGCGTTCTGCACGGCCCGGCTCTCGCCGTACCACACGTCGAGCCTGTCGATGGCGAGGCGCGGCGGGGACGTCGGGTCGGTGAGGACCGGCGTCGGGACCGGCCGTTCGGCCGTCAGGGGGGCTGTCGTCATGGGATCGGGCCGGCGGGGAGCCAGGCGATGAAGGCATGGAACCCTGCGCCGGGGCCGGCTGGTCCGTCGCGCTCGTTACCGTGCCGTTACGACTTCCGCGTCTCGGCGCGGCTGCGGAGCCAGATCGCGAGTCCGTTCATGACCAGCAGGACCGCCAGCAGGATCACGATGCCGGCCGCGGCGAGCCCGCGGAAGTCGGCTTGGGGCCGGGCGGTCCAGTTGAAAATCTGGATCGGCAGGGCCGAGAACGCGTCGAGCGGGGTGGCCGGGAGGAACGCGATGAACGTCGCCGCGCCGACGACGAGTAGCGGGGCCGTGTCGCCGATGGCGCGGCTCAGCGCGAGGATGACGCCCGTGAGCGCGCCCGGGGCCGCCTGCGGGAGCAGGTGCGACCGGACCGTCTGCCAGCGCGTCGCGCCGACGGCGTAGGACGCCTCGCGGAGCCCGCGCGGAATCGCCCGGAGCGCCTCCTGCGTCGCGATCACAATCACCGGCAGCACGAGCAGGCCCAGCGTCAGCCCGCCCGAGAGAAAGCTCGCCCCGAAGCCCAGCGTGCGGACGAACAGGGCCAGCCCGAGCACGCCGTAGATCACGCTCGGGACGCCGGCCAGGTTGGCGATGTTGAGCCCGACGAACCGCACGAACGGCCCCGGCCGGGCGTACTCCTCGAGGTAGATCGCCGCGCCGACGCCGACGGGCACGGCGAACGCGGCCGTGAGGACCATGAGCCAGAACGTCCCGACGATGGCCGCGAGCAGGCCCGCCCGCGACGGGATCCGCGACGTGTACTCGGTGAGCAGGTGCGGCCGGAGCCACGGCGCGGCCTCGACCGCGACCTGCACGAGGAGCAGGCCCAGCACCACGAGCCCGAGCGCCGTCGCGGCGATGGCCGTGGCGTGGAGCACGCTCCCGCGGCGCCGGCGGCGCGCGAGCGCCTCGGGCGTCGCCGCGGCGAAGAGGCCGTCGGCTCGGGCGTCTGGGGGCAGAGAAGCGGCGGTAGACATCGGGTTAGCGGTCGCCGAACCGGAGCACGAGCCGGCTCGCGATGAGGTTCATGGCGAGGGTGACGGCGAACAGCAGCAGGCCGACCGCGAACAGGCTCCGGTACACCGGCGTGCCCTGCGGCGTGTCGCCGAGCGACACCTGGACGATGAAGGCCGTCATGGTCTGGATCGCCTCGCGGGGGTCGAGCGTGAGCTGCGGCGAGGAGCCCGCCGCCAGCACCACGATCATCGTCTCGCCGACGGCCCGGCTGATGGCGAGGATGAACGAGGCGACGATGCCCGAGAGGGCGCTGGGCACGGCCGCGCCCCACACGACCTCGCCCTTCGTCGCGCCGAGCGCGTACGCGCCCTCGCGGATGCGCCGCGGGACGGCCTGGAGCGCGTCCTCGCTGAGGCTCGCCACGATCGGGATCGTCATCACGCCCACGACAAGCCCCGCCGAGAGCGCGTTGTAGATGCCCACGCCGGGCAGCACTGCCCGCAAGAGGGGCGTCACGGCCGTGAGCGCGAAGTAGCCGAACACGACGGTCGGCACGCCGGCGAGCAGTTCGAGCGCGGGCTTGACGATCCGGCGCGTCCTCGGGTGCGCGTACTCGGCCACGTAGACCGCCGCGAGAAGCCCGCACGGGAGCGCCACGAGCGCGGCGATGGCCGTGATCAGGAACGTCCCGGCGACGAGCGGCCACACGCCGAAGTGGGCGTCGGCGAACTGCGGCGTCCACTGCGCGCTGCCGAAAAACTCGACCGGCGACACGTCGCCGAAGAAGCGGACGGACTCCCACAGGAGCACGGCGACGATCCCGACGGTCGTGAGCACGGTCAGACCGGCGCACGCGAACAGCAGCCCGCCGACGAGGCGCTCGGTGAGCGACTGCGAGACGTCGCCGGTGAGCGCCGTCGCGACATCGGTCCGGCCAGCGACGGCGTCGGGACGGGCCACGCCAGCGAGAGCGGCGTCGAGCGGCTCGGGGCCGCCCGGCGCGCCGTCGTCCGGGTCGCGGTTGGTCAGGTCGGCGCTCATCGGGACGGGGCGGCGGGCGAGGGGGAGCCGCGGAGGATGTCGTCCACGCGCGACCCCGCCTCGACGCCCGAGAACGCCGAGCCCTCGGTGCGCGCCGCGAGGCGCGCGCGGACGGCGGCCATGGTCGCAGGGGGCAGCGGGACTGCGCCGACTTCGCGGGCGAGGGCGGGTGCGAGCGCGAGGTACGTGTCGACGAACGCCCGCACGGCCGGCCGCTCCAGGCTCGACGTGCGGACGTAGATGAACTCGGGCCGCGCGAGCGGAGCGTAGCGCCCATCCGAGACCGTCTCGGGCGTGGGACGGACGCAGCGCGCGGCCTGTGCCGGACCCGCCGTCGTCGAGTCGACCCCGACGAGCCCGAGGCGCTCCGCGTTGGCCTCGTAGTAGGCGAGCCCGAAAAAGCCCAGCGCCCCGGCGTCGCCGCCGACGCCCTGCACGAGCACGTTGTCGTCCTCGGACGCCGAGAAGTCGGTCCGCGACGCGCCGCTCTCGCCGACGATGACCTCGGTGAAGTAGTCGTACGTCCCGCTGTCGGTGCCCGGCCCGTAGAGGACGAGGGCACGGTCCGGGAAGCCGGGCCGAACCTGTGCCCACGAGCGAATGGCGCTCCCGGGCTCCCAGATCGCCTTCAGCTCGGCGACCGAGAGGCACGTCGCCCACGTGTTCTCGGGGTGCACGATGACGGCGAGGCCGTCGTACGCGACCGGGAGTTCGACGAAGGTGACGCCGGCGGCGGTCGCCTTGTCGATCTCGTCGGCCTTGATCGGGCGCGAGGCGTTGCTGATGTCGGTCTCGCCCCTGCCGAAGCGGCCGAACCCACCGCCCGTCCCGCTCACGCCGACGGTGACGCGGACGCCGGGGTGGTCGCGCATGAACTCCTCGGCGACGGCCTCGGAGAGCGGGAAGACGGTCGACGAGCCGTCGGCGCGGATCTCGCCCTGAAGGCCGTCCGTGGCGCGGCCGTCGCACCCGGCACAGCCAGCGAGGCCGCACACGGCCACGAGGAGCACGGCGGCAGCGGTGCGGGAGCGAGACAGAGGAGCAGGGAGCGGGCCAGACATGTCATACACAAACCGGCCGGCCGGCCGTTCTATTCTGCCTGCCCCGTTACGAGACGGTTACCATCGGCGCGGCGCGGCGGCAGCGCGGTGCCCGGTATCTTGGCCGTCTCCACCACGGGCTCCCATGGCGACCTACAAAGAGGCCGGCGTCGACGTCGAGGCGGGCGAGGCGGCGGTCCGGCGCATCGCGCGGCACGTCCGGAGCACGTTCACGCCGGCCGTGCTGACCGACGTCGGCGCCTTCGGCGGGATGTTCGCGCTCGACGCGGCGCGGTACCGCGCGCCCGTGCTCGTGTCGTCGATGGACGGCGTGGGGACCAAGCTCAAGGTCGCGCAGCGCGTCGGCCGCCACGACACCGTCGGCGAGGACCTCGTCAACCACTGCGTCAACGACATCGCCGTGAGCGGCGCGCGGCCGCTGTTCTTCCTGGACTACTTCGCCGCGGGCACGCTCAACGCGGACGTCCTCGACGCCGTCGTGCAGGGCTTCGCCAAGGCGTGCCGCGAGAACGGCTGTGCGCTCATCGGCGGCGAGACGGCCGAGATGCCGGACCTGTACCGCCCGGGCGAGTACGACCTCGCCGGCACCATCGTCGGCATCGTCGAGCGCGACGAGGTTCTCGACGGGACGGCCATCCGCGCCGGCGACGTGCTGCTCGGGCTGCCGTCGACGGGGCTGCACACGAACGGCTACTCGCTCGCTCGGAAGGTGCTTTTCGACCGGTTCGTCGCCGCCGACGAGCCCGAGGCGCTCGGCGGCGAGTCGGTCGGCGCAGCCCTGCTGCGCGTCCACCGCTCGTACCTCGACGCCATCCAGGCGCTCATCGCGGAGCACCTCGCCGGCGGCTTCGCGCACATCACCGGCGGCGGGCTCGTCTCGAACACGCGCCGCATCCTGCCCGCCGGGCTGGACCTCGACGTGGCGTGGGACGCGTGGACGGCCCCGCCCCTGTTCCGGCTCATCCAGGACGTCGGGGCCGTGCCCGAGGAGGACATGCGCCGGACGTTCAACCTCGGCGTCGGGCTCGTCGCGGTCGTCGCAGAGGCGAACGTGCCGCGCGCCCTCGCCGTCCTTGGTGCCCTTGGCGAGCCCGCCTTCGAGGTCGGCCGCGTGGTCGGAGAACGGGAATAGGGCAACGCTGGGCCAGCCCGGACCTGCCATCGGGTCGTTCCCCGCCCCACACACACGCGTCACCGCCTTCAGTGCCCCCGATGGCCGATCCTCGATCCCCGTTGCCCCCCCGCTCCATCGCCGTCCTCGGCGCGGGGAGTTGGGGCACGGCCCTCGCTGCGAGCCTCGCCACGGGCGGCCACGCCGTGCGCCTGTGGGCGCGCCGCGCCGAGGCGGCGGAGGCCATCGAGCGGACGCGCCGCAACGAGGCGTACCTGCCCGG
>JANPJI010000490.1:0-11872 GCA_031425425.1 Rubricoccaceae bacterium | reverse complement strand
CACGACGAGGTTCGCCGTGGCGAGGTTGAACCCGTTCCCGATGGGCATCAGCCCGTTGAGGTTGACGGAGTCCCCGGGGGCCGGCGTCGCCGCGTTTGGGACGAGGTTCGCGAGGGCCGTGTTGTCGTGGCCGAGCGACTGGAACTGCTGGGCGAAGTTGGCCCCGAGGCGGAAGCGGGGCTCGCCGTCCCCGATGCGGTCGGCGTCGCTCTTGAGCGGCTCGAACACGTTGAGCCCGCGGCGATCCGGGGGCCGCTGGTTCGGGAAGAGGGCCGTCGCGGGGGTCTCGGCGGCGTCTGGCGAGGACTCCTCGGCAGCAGCCGGGGCGGCGCTCTGGGACGACGCGTCGGCGACCTGCTGAGCGGTTGCGGCCATCGGCACCGTTCCGAGGAGGAGGGCGAGAGCGCGGAGGAAGAGGCGCGGAGTGTTCACGGGAGTAGCGGTTGGGTGCTGCAGACGCCCTGCCAGGAAGGCGGGGGTGACTGCCCATACGGTACGGGGCCCCTCTCGGCGCTCACGCCGTGCCGATCCCGCCACCCGATGCCCTCTTTCGCCCCCGCGCCGTGTAGGGGAATCCCCTGTGGGGCCGACGGACGATGGGCCGGTCCGCGCCACGCAGCCTCCGGCCGCCACCCCGTGCCCCGGTGCCCGGCCGGGGTCCCGCGACGAGCCGCCTACTGCCGCTCCTCCTCGACCCACCGCACGGCGTGCTGCATCAGCTCCGCCGCCGAGCTGAGTCCGAGCTTCTCCTTGATCCGCGCGCGGTAGCTCTCGACCGTCTTGACCGAGAGGTGCATCCGCTCGGCGATCTCGCGCGTCGGCGCGCCGCGGCCGGTCGCCTCGAAGACCTCCAGCTCGCGGTCCGAGAGGACCGCCGTCGGGCCGGCCGTCGGGTCGCCTGTACGGCCGACGGACCGGCCGAGCAGGCGCGCCTGGACGTCCGGGCTCACGTGGACGCCGCCGGCGAGCACGAGCCGGACCGCGCCGACGAGCACGCTGTCGGCTTCGAGCTTCGAGACGTACCCGCGGGCGCCGGCGCGGAGCGCGCGCTCGGCGTAGACGCCCTCGTCGTGCCGCGAGACGACGAGCACCGGCAGGTCCGGCCGGAGGACGTGG
The DNA here is from genome assembly GCA_031425425.1 of Rubricoccaceae bacterium. Lineage (GTDB taxonomy): Bacteria > Bacteroidota > Rhodothermia > Rhodothermales > Rubricoccaceae > DASVSE01. The sequence goes on along the minus strand of JANPJI010000490.1, from coordinate 10,756 downwards.
ACGTGCTTGACGAGTTCGATGCCGCTCATGCCAGGCAGCGAGAGGTCTGTCACGACGAGGTCGATGTCGAGACCGGGCAGCGCGGCGAGGGCGTCCTCGGCCGAGCCGACAGCCTCGGCGACGGTCAGGTCCGGCTCGTCGCCGAGCGTGAGCGCGAGGCCCTTGCGGGTGCTCGGGTGGTCGTCGACGAGGAGGATGCGGCGGATCATGGAGGGGTACCGGTGGGGGCAGCGGGGAACGGAACGAGTGCAGCGCGCGGGAGCACGCATACGACGCAGACCCCGCCGCCGGGCATCTCCCGAAGCTTGAGGACGCCGCCGAGCACGCTCGCGCGGTGGTGCATGATGCGGAGGCCAGCCCCGCCCGAGCCGGCTCCGCCGGCCGGCGGGGCGCCGCCGTGGGCCTCCGGGACGCCGGCCGGCCAGCCCGAGCCGTCGTCGCAGACCTCCAGCCGGAGCCCGCCCTCGTCCGTGGCGAGCGTCACAGAGACGCTCCGGGCGCGGCCGTGGCGGACGGCATTCGAGATCGCCTCCTGGGCGATGCGGTAGAGCTGCACGGCGACGCCGGGGTCCTCGACCGGCGGCGCCCCGGCATCCTCGACCGTCACGTCGATGTGGAGGAGGCGGCCCGCCTGTGCGGCGAGGACTTCGAGCGCGGCCTGGAGCCCACCCTGCTCGATCTCGACGGGGACGAGCCCGCGTGCGAGGTCGCGGGAGTAGCGGTCGGCCTCCTTGAGGTCGGCCACGAGGTCGTCCGCCTCGTCAGCGAAGAGGCCGTCCCCGGCCGGCACGGCGCGGAGGCGGCGGGCGAGCCGGCGCGCCGAGAGCACAGCCCCGGTGAGCATCTGGCCGAGCCCGTCGTGGAGGTCCTGCCCGATCCGGCGCTGCTCCTCCTTCTGGACCCGCAGCAGTTCCCATTCGAGCGCGCGCCGCTCGGAGATGTCCCGAACGATGCCGGTGAAGAGGAGCCGGCCCGGCGTGGGCGTCTCGCTCACGGCGAGATCCATCGGGAAGGTCGAGCCGTCCTTGCGCCGGCCGGTCACCTCGCGGCCGATCCCGATGATCCGCCGGCGGCCCGTCTCGCGGTACGCCTGGAGGTAGCCGTCGTGCTCGCTGTGGTACGGCTCGGGCATGAGCACGCTCACGTTCAGCCCGGTCACCTCGGCCGCGGCGTAGCCGAAGATCCGCTCGGCGGCCGGGTTGAAGGTGTCGATCCGCCCGCGGTCGTTGATCGTGATGATCCCGTCCACGGTCGTTTCGAGCACGGCCCGCGCGACGCGCTCGGCCTCACGCGCTGCCGTGACGTCGTAGCTCACCCCGGCGAGGCGGACGGGCTGCCCGGCCGCGTCGCACTCGACATGCCCGCGCCGGACGATCTGGCGGACGATGCCGCCGGGGAGGCGGACCCGGAACTCGCTGTCGTGGATGCCCTGCGCGCCCGCGGCGACAGAGGCGGCGACGGAGGCCCGGAGGCCGCCGAGGTCGTCGGGGTGGACGCGGGCGAGGATGCCGTCGCCTGTGAGCGCCTCGTCGCGCGAGAACCCGAGCAGGTCGCGCTCGCGGGCGTCGGCCTCGGCCACGCCCGTCGTGAGGTCGAGCGACCACGTGCCGAGCCGGGCGAGGTCGAGCGTGAGCTGCACCCGCCGGTCGGAATCGGCCGGGTCGTGCATCGGGGAAGGCGGCGGCACAAGGGGAGGTAGCAGTGGGGACGTGTACCGTCGGGACGCGGGGCGGTTCGGCGTGCGGCTCACTGCGCCGCCCGCTCGCGGCCCCGGTCGCGGAAGGCGAGCAGCCGGAGGCCGTTGAGTGCGACCAGGACCGTGCTCCCCTCGTGCCCGACGACCGCGAGCGGCAGCGGCAGCCCCACGCCCAGCACCGCCACGACCATCACCGCGATGGCCCCGAACGCGATGGCGAAGTTGACGACGAGCGTCCGCCGCGCCGCCCGTCCCAGCGCGACGGCGTACGGCAGCAGGGCGAGGTCGTCGCCCATCAGCACCAGGTCCGCCGTTTCGAGCGCGGCGTCGGTCCCGGCCCCGCCCATCGCGACGCCGAGCGAGGCCGCGGCGAGCGCGGGCGCGTCGTTGACGCCGTCGCCGACCATCGCCGCAGCCCCGTACTGGTCCTGGAGGCCGCGCACGAGCGCCACCTTGTCCGCGGGGAGGACGTCCGCGTAGACCTCGTCGGCCCCGACGGCCGCGCCGACGCCCGCCGCAACGGCCGCGTTGTCGCCGGTGATGAGCGCGACGCGGGCGATGCCGAGCGTGCGCAGCCGGGCGACCGCCGCCGCCGCGGCCGGGCGGAGCTCGTCCGCGAACGCCATCACGCCGACGGCCCGGAGCGCCGCGTCGTCGGCACCCGTCGCCACGACGACGGCCGTCCGCCCCTCAGCCTGTAGCCGCGCCACCTCCGCCGCGGCGCGGTCCCAGCCCCCGACAGCCACGTCGGCGAACATCCGCGCGTTGCCGACCCACACGGCGCGGCCTTCGACGCGGGCGCGGACGCCGCGGCCCACGTCGGCCGCGAACGCCTCGGCGGCGGGGACGGCGATGCCCCGCTCGGCCGCGGCCGACCGCGTGGCCCGCGCGAGGTGGTGCTCGCTCCGGGCCTGGACGGCCACGGCGAGCGTGAGCAGATCCGTCTCGCTCGCCTCCCCGAGCGGGACGGTCTCGACCAGGCGGACCGCGCCCTGCGTGAGCGTGCCCGTCTTGTCGAGCGCGACGGCCCGCAGCGCGCCCGCCGCCTCGACGGCCGCGCCGCCCTTGAACAGCACCCCGCGCCGCGCGCCGGCCGCGATCGCGCTGAGCATCGCCGCCGGCGTCGCGATGACGACCGCACACGGCGACATGGCCACCATGAGCGTCATCGCGCGGTAGAACGCCTCGCGGAACGGCTCGCCGACCGCGAGCGGCGGTACGACGATGGCGAGCGCCGTGAGTGCGAGCACGGCGACGGCGTAGGCCGGCTCGATGCGGTCCGCGAGCTGCTGCGCGCCCGCCTTCGACGCCTGCGCCTCCTCGACGAGCGCGACCATCCGCGCCAGCGCGGACTCGCCGGCGAGGCGCGTCACGCGGACCTCGAGCGCGCCGCCACCCACGATCGTCCCGGCGAGGACGTCCGCCCCCGGCCCCTTCTCCACCGGCACCGACTCGCCCGTGAGCGCCGACTGGTCCGCCTCGGCCCGCCCATCGACCACAACGCCGTCGAGCGGGAGCCGGTCGCCCGGGACGACGACGTACACCTCGCCCACCGCCACGCCCTCGACGGGCACGCGGACGGTGGCCCCGTCGCGGCGCACCTCGGCCGTCTCCGGCCGGAGGTCCATCAGCGCGCGGACGGCCCGCCGCGAGCGGCCGAGGGCGACGTGCTGGAGCAGGTTCGAGACGGCGAAGAGGAACAGCAGCGTCGCCCCCTCGGCCGGCGCGCCGACGACGAGCGCGCCGAGGGCGGCGAGGACCATCAGGAGGTCGACATCCACGCGCCGCCGGGCGAGCGTGCGGAGCCCGGCGCGGAGCGCGGGGAGGCCGCCGAGGACGTAGGCCATGCCGTAGCCCGCCCACGCCACGGGCGCGGGTGCGCCCACACGCTCGGCGACGAGGCCTGCAGCGAGCCCGACGAGGGTGAGCGCGACGGCGAGGGCCTCGCCCCGCACGCCCGGTTCTGCGAGGGCCGTGCCTGCACGAGCGGCGGCCCCGCGTGCTGGCGCGGCGTTCACAGGCACCGCGAGCACGACCTTGAGAACGGCGGGCACGGCGGCGGGCTCGGGAGGGCCGGGAGGGCGCGTGAGCGGGCTCGGGGAGGGACTCATCGCGGAGGCGTGCGGGACAGGTGCCGGGCGGGTGGCGAGGCGGGGGGCCGCGTGCGACCTTGGCGGACCTGGCTTTTCTCCCAATGTCGCTCGCGCCTCTCGTCGTCACCGGCGCGACCGGAACGGTCGGGCGTGAGGTCGTCCGCCACCTCGTCGCCGCGGGTGTGGACGTCCGTGCCACCGCCTGCGATCCCGGTGCGTCGGAAGCCGAGAGCGCCGGCGCGGTCCGGTTCGACTATGAGGCCCCGGAGACGTTCGCGGGCGCCCTCGGCGGGGCGGCGCCCGTGTTCTGGCTCCGCCCGCCGCCCGTCTCCGACGTCAGAGGCGTGATGGGGCCGGCGATGGCCTACGCCGCGGCGCACGGCGCGGGCCGTCGTCCGCCCCACGCGGTCGTCCTCTCGGTCGTCGGTGCGAACCCGCTCGTCCCGCACTGGCACCTCGAGCGGCTCGCCCGCCGGCTGGGGATGCCCACGACGGTTCTGCGGCCGAGCTTCTTCATGCAGAACCTCGCGACGGCCCACGCCGCCGAGGTCCGCGACTGCGGCGAGGTGTTCGTCCCGGCCGGCCGCGGCAAGACGAGCTTCGTCGACGCCCGCGACATCGGCGAGGCGGCTGCCCGGGTGATGCGCGAGGGCGGCGGCCCTGCGGGCGTCGACCACGCCGGGCGGACGTACACGCTGACCGGGTCCGAGGCGCTGACCTACGATGAGGTCGCGGCGATCCTGACGCGCGTGCTCGGCCGGCCCGTCCGGTACGCCCGCCCGTCGCCGCGCGCGTTCCGCGAGCGCAAGACCGCCGAGGGGCTCGCGCCGGACTTCGTCGCCACGATGGGGCGGATCTACCTCGTCGCACGGCTGGGACTGGCCGGCGGCCTCGCGCCCGACCTCGGCCGGCTGCTCGGCCGCCCGCCGGGGACCTTCGAGGCGTTCGCGCGGGACTACGCCCCGGTGTGGATCCGCGGCGGCGCTCACGAGGACACGTCGTCCACACGCCGCCGGGGCGTACCGCCCCGAGGGACCGGGTAGCCCATCCGGAGCACCACCTGCGGGCACGCGCCGCCGACGAGCCCGGCGAGCCGCTCGCGCACCGCGTCCACCTCGACCGCGGGGTTGAGGTACGACGCCGACAGGCCCAGCAGCGTCGCGCGGAGGAGGACGCGCTCCAGCGCCTGGCCCGCCTGGAGCCACCCCGGCGGGTCGTCCTGCGGCGACGCCACCACGACGAGGACGGGGGCCTCGGCCGCGAGCCGCCGCACGGACGCCGCGTACGCCTCGGCGGGCATACGGTCGCCGGTGTGGCGGCCGTCCAGGGCCTGCTCGCCGTCCGGGACGCCGTCGGGGCGAGGGTCGTGGTCGGAGCGAAGCCAGGCGCGGAGTTCCTCTCGGTGCTCGGGGCTGACCCCCTGCGCCCGGACCGCCTCGGCGACGAGCTCGGCCAGAGCCGTCTTCTCGTCCGCGTCCTCGACGGCGAACAGGCGGATTCCTTCCCCCTCGGCCTCGTTGCGGAGCGCGAGAAGAGCGCCAGGCGCAACCGGGTCGGGGCCGAACGGGCGGCGCTCGGTGTGGCGGCGCGCGATGGCGTGGAACAGGGCGTCGTCGTCGTCGGCCGAGACCGGTACGGGTGATCCGAGCGTCAGTCGAGCGAGGAGGTCGGCGTCGGCGGGGTCCGGGAGGAGGTCGCAGGTGGCCAGGTACCCGTAGTGGTGCGCGGCCAGCCGGAGGTTCATCAGGGCAGCCCCGCACGAGACCGCGAGGGCTCGCCCGAGCGGGTCGACGGCGTGAAGTTGGCGGCTCCGGTCCGCGTAGAGCCGGACCTCGGAGCCCTCGACGGCGAACCGCCACGGCTGCGTGTTCAGCACGCTCGGCGCAAGGACGGCGTGGTGGAGCATGAACCGGAGCCGGTCCTCGGCGGGGGCGTCCTTCGGAAACGCGCTGTCGGTCGCTGTGCGGGGGTCGGAGACGGTCGGGACGGCGGTCATGGCAAGACCTGCTGGCTAGCGGAGGACGGCGGAGAGGGACCGCCGCGGCGTCGGCGCGGACGGGACGGGCGCAGCGTACCCGGCGCGGAGGACGACGTGCGGGCAGAGCCCGACGATCGACTCGGCCAGCCGGTCACGGACGTCGGGGACGAAGAGGGGGGCCAGGACGGTCGAGGCGGAGATCCCGAGGAGCGTCGCCCGCAGGAGAACCCGGGCCTGCGCCTGGCCCGCTGCGAGCCACTCGAACGGGTTGTCCGCCTCCGTCGCGAGCACGAGCACGGCCGGGGCGGCCCGACGCGCGTTCGGCCCCTCGCCCGACGGCGCGAGGCGGGCGTCCGCACCCGTCATGCAGGACCAGGCGTCCCCCTTCCCCGCCGCGACGCCGTCCAAGACAGGGGCCGCGGCGGAGGCCCGGAGCGGGCGGAGCCACGCGGCGAGGTCGCGCCTGGCCCCTTCGTCGGCCCCGAGCCGCTCCGTGGCCTCGGCGACGAGCGCCGCGATGTCGTCGGGAGCGGGGAGCAGTGCCGCGCCCTCCGACCGGGCCTCGCGGTCGAGCGCGGCGAGCGCCCCGTCCGTGAGGAGCCGGTCCTCGAACAACCCACGGTGCGTCCGCCGCCGTGCGACTGCCGGGGCGAGCGCGAGAAGGTCCGGATCGGGCACGCCGGGCACGACCTCGACCGTCGCGAGGAGGTCCGGCCGGCCGAGGTCGGGCAGGGGCCGGACGCGGAGGCGGAGCCCGTTCCGCGCGGCACCGAGACGGAGGAGGAACAGGGCCGCCCCGCACGAGACCGTCAGAAGCCGGCCGCCGTCGGGGTCGAGCGCAGGAAGCTGCCGCGTCCGGTCGGCGAGGAGGTCGAGGGCACCGCCGCCGCGGGGCTGGAAGGCCCACGGCTGCGTGTTGAACACGGACGGCGCGAGCACGGCCGTCCGGACGGCGTGGACGAGCCGCTCGTCGGCGCGCGCGCCGGCCGCGACGGGCTCCTCGGCCTCGGCCCACGCCCGCGTGGCCGCCTCGGAGACGAGGGGCTCCGGGAGCCCGTTCACGGGCTCGGCGGGGAAGGGGAGGACGGGGGACATGGAGGCAGGTGCGGGATGCGGGGCGATTACAGCGCGGTCTTCGGCTGCGCCCACCACCACCCGCTCTGGAGGACCGTGTCCACGGCCACGCCGACGGACTCGTAGGTCCCCGTCAGGCGGCCGTCCCGGAGGTGCCCGTAGAACGTCGTTTCCAGCTCGATCCCGAGGTCGGGGTCGGTGTAGGCGTCCATCCGGCCCTCGACGCGGTCGCCCTCGACCCACACGAAGTGGACGCTGAGCGTGACCGGGCGCGGCGGTACGCCGGGGACCGCGCGCGGGATCATCACGACGTAGCCGAGCGCCGTGTCCTGGCGGGTCGTGAGCTGGAACGCGACGATGCCGCTCCGGCGGCTCCCCTCGTACCCGCCGATCCACTCACCGGCGAGGTCGGCGACGTCCTGCTCGTACCCGGAGAGCGGGATCGGCTGCCCGTCCGGCTCGTCCTGTGCAGCCACGGCCGTGGCGAAGACGATCAGGCCCAGAACGGCGAGTGTGACGGGGCGGAACGGATGACGCATCGGGGAGCGCGGAGGGTAGGTCGCCAGGGTAGGCCGCGCACGGGGCTGGCCCTGGCAGGCGGATCGCCGCCACCGTGCGGGCGGACGGTCCGCTCCGGTGTGGGGCATTTCCCTACATCGCGCCGTGCTTCCGCAGCGAGGCCCGGCTGAACGTGAGGACCGGGCAGGCCGACTGCCGGAGCACACGCCCGGCGACCGACCCGAGCACGTGCACGAGGTCCACCCCGCGCCACGCTCGCGTCCGGTTCATCCGCTCGGCCTGGCCGTTCGTCCACGGATCGAGCGACCCCGTCCTCCGTGGCAGCCACGGCACGCTGGCCTCGCGCCTGGCGCACGTCTAGGGCAGCAGTGCCGCGACGCGATCGGCGAGCTGGGCGACGGGCTGCCACTCGGCGAGCTCCAGCGGAACGGGGCAGCGGGCCATCGTGAGATGTAGAGGCCGGGGGAAGTGGGTGCGCCGTATCCTGAGGCACTTCAACGCCCTCACACGGGGTCGGACATGAACTCAGAGCCTGAACGGACGTCGCAGACGGGACAGTCTCACACCGGCGTCGGGATCGCCGTTGGGATCGCCGTCGGGGTCGCCCTCGGGGCGGCGTTCGACCAGCTCGCGCTCGGCATCGCACTGGGCACGGCGTTCGGCGCTGCGCTGGATGTCGCCTCGCATATGAGCCGCAGGGGGCGGCCATAGGGCCCGCACACAACCGAACCGGTACCCGCCATGATCGTCGTCCGGAGCATCTTCGACGTCCACTTCGGCCGGATGGCCGAAGCGAAGAAGGCCGCCCTCGAAGGGCGTGGGGTCTTCGAGCGCCTCGGCTCTCCCGCCCCCCGCCTGCTCACCGACGTGACGGGGGAGTTCTACACCCTCATTCTGGAGTCGGAGTTCGAGGACCTGGCCGACTTCGAGCGCCGGTTGCAGCGGGACTTCCACGACGCAGAGTGGCAGGCGTGGTACCGGAGGCTATCGGGGACCGTCCGGTCGGGCCGGCGGGAGATCTTCCGGGTCGTCGAGTAGCGACCGGCCGCCACCCGGCGAGGCGTCAGAGCCGGGGCGGCGGGCCATGCGCCGACGCTACCCGGCCGAGAAGAGGTCCGTCGGCCTCGGCGGCCGCTCGAACGCGCTCTTCTCTCCCCACTGCCCTGCCCTCCGTGACCAGTCAGACCGGCCGCTGTCACTCGCTCACCGACCTCGGCGCAGCCGTGCGTGAGGCACGCGACGCGGCCGGCGACAGCCAGACCACGGCTGGCGACCGCGCGACGACCGCCGTGCTGACCGTGCGCACGTGAGCGACGCCGAGTGCGGGATCTCGAAGCGCGTCAGGGCGCTCCGTGCCCTCGTTGCGATCTGCGACGGGCGACCGGTCCGTCTCGCGACGGAGCCTTCGTTTGGGGTGGAGCCAGCCTGAATCGTCGGTGTTCTGGCCGGTGCCGAACACGGAAACGCCCCGCACAGTTACATGCAGGGCGTTTCCGTTCCTCACGTGCGGAGAGAGAGGGATTCGAACCCTCGGTACGGTTGCCCGCACACACGCTTTCCAGGCGTGCTCCTTCAACCACTCGGACACCTCTCCAGGGACGACGAAGGTAGCCGGAAGACGGGGACGGGCTGTGGGAAGCGACGGCCAAATCCGCACCCCGCCGCCGCGCTCAGACCGTCATGATGTCCTTCTCCTTGATGTCCAGCATCGCGTCGATCCGGGCGATGTAGCGGTCCGTAAGCGCCTGGAGCGCGCCCTCGGCCTCGTACTCGGTGTCCTCGGACAGCGAGGCGGCCGCGGCCGTCTTCTTGAGGACCTCCTTGGCCGTCCGGCGCGAGTTGCGGATGGCGATCTTGGCGTCCTCGCCCTTGCCCCTCGCGGCCTTCATGAGGTCGCGGCGGCGCTCCTCGGTCAGCGGCGGGATCGAGAGCAGGATCTGGACGCCGTTGTTGGTCGGGTTCAGGCCGAGCCCGGCCAGCGTGATCCCGCGCTCGATGGCCCCGATGGTGCCCTTGTCGTAGGGCTGGACCGTGATGAGGTCGCTCTGCGGAGCCGCCACGTTGGCGACCTGGTTGAGCGGCATCGACGAGCCGTAGGCGTCCACGCGGACGCCGTCGAGCATCGACGGGCTCGCGCGGCCGGCGCGGACGGTCGAGAGGTCGTTCTGGAGGTGGTCCAGCGTCTTGTCCATGTGCATCTCGGCGTCGTCGAGGTGCTCCTGGAGGGCGGGGTCGATCATGGTCGGGGAACGGGGAACGGGGTTTGGGGATCGGGGGGGCACGGGCAACGGACACGTGTGCCCCGAGCCGTGCGCTCCATTCCCGACCTCAGGAGAGCGCCTCGGCGGCGGCAACGCCGGCCGTGTCGAGGTGCGGGGCGAGAACGGTCGGGGGCGCGGCGGCGTCCCAGTGGACCGTCGTGCCGAGCGGCTCGCCGCGGAGGACGCGCGTGAACGTGCCGGGCGTGTTCATGTTGAACACGACGATGGGGAGGCCGCTCTGCTTGGCGAGCGTGATCGCGGTCAGGTCCATCACGCCCAGCTCGCGGGCGAGGACCTCGGTGCCGTGGATGGACTCGAAGCGCTGCGCGGCGGGGTCCCGCTCGGGGTCGGCCGTGAAGACGCCGTCGACGCGCGTGCCCTTGAGGATGACCTCGGCGTCGACCTCGGCCGCGCGCAGCGAGGCGGCCGTGTCGGTCGAGAAGTACGGGTGGCCGGTGCCGGCCCCGAACACGACCACGCGGCCCTTCTCGAGGTGCCGGATGGCGCGGCGGCGGATGAACGGCTCGGCGATCTCGTTCATGTCGATCGCCGAGACGAGCCGCGTGTGGAGGCCTTCGGCTTCGAGCGCGTCCTGGAGCGCCATGCCGTTGATCATCGTCGCGAGCATGCCCATGTAGTCCGCGTGGGCGCGGCTCGACATCCGCGTGCCCTCCTGCGAGACGCCGCGGAAGATGTTGCCGCCGCCGATGACGAGGGCCACCTGGACGCCGGCGTCGATGGCCTCGCGGACGTCGCGGGCGTACTGGCTCAGCACGGCGTGGTCGATGCCGAACTCCTTGTCGCCGAGGAGCGCCTCGCCGGAGAGCTTGAGCAGGACGCGGCGGTAGCGGAGGCCGGAGGCGGCGTGGAGCGGTTGATCGGCCGGAGTCGGCATGGGGCGGCCGGGCTGGATGGGGTCCCGAAGCTACGGCGCGCCCCGGCCGGCCGGCAACGCGCTCTGTGTGCCGTGCGGGGCGTACTCGGCGCATGCCGTCGGTCGGCGGCGGTTTACCTTCGGCCGTCGCCTGCTCTCCTCTCCTGTGCCCGACCCGTCTCCCGCCTCCGCTGCCACGCGAGCGGCCCTCCTCGCCGCCGCCCGCGCCCTGTTCTCCGAGGCCGGCTACGACCACGTCGG
>JANPJI010000489.1:0-6079 GCA_031425425.1 Rubricoccaceae bacterium | reverse complement strand
GCATGGAGGCCGCACCTTACGGCGTTCGCGCTCGGCCGTGCGGCGGGGGACCCGCGGCCACCGCCGCCCACGGCGGCCGGGGGGGCGCGGCGCTCGGTTGCCCGCGCGCCTCGCCCGCTCCCGCTCCTCGGCTGCGGGGGCCGCCCAGCGCTGCGCGGGCGCACCACCACAGGCGCCGAGCGCAGGAGGGCCGCTCCCGCCCTGCCGGGCACGTCGCCCTGGCAGTCGAGACGCGCAAGGAACGGCACTGCGGCGGCGCTGTCTTGAACAAATCGATCACGGGCACCTCCTGCCTCCACAGCCGAGGCGACGCTCGAAGAACGCGCCGCGCCTCGGCGACCTGCCGGATCTGGCGGGGACCGCATACGCCGGCACACTGGACGCGCGTAGACTGCCTTCACGCGCACGTTCTGCCTTGTGGACCCGCTTCTCTCTGTCTCCTGCCTCTCGAAGCGGTACGACGCTGGGGGCCTACCTGTCGTTAACGGGCTCTCGCTGGACGTTGCCGCGGGCGAACTCGTAGCCCTCCTCGGCCCCAGCGGCTGCGGCAAGACGACGGCCCTGCGGTGCGTCGCCGGGTTTCTCCGACCCGACCGCGGGACGATTCGCCTCGGCGACCGTGTGCTGGACGACGACGACGGCCCTCACGTGCCTGCCGAGAAGCGCGGCATCGGGGTCGTCTTTCAGGAGAGCGCCCTCTTCCCGCACCTGTCCGTTCGCGACAACGTCGCGTTCGGGCTCCGCTCATGGTCGCGGTCGGACCGCACGGCTCGCGTCGCGGAGGTGCTCAAGCTCGTGGGCCTGACCGGGCTCGAGGCGCGGATGCCGAACGCCCTCTCGGGCGGGCAGCAGCAGCGCGTCGCCCTCGCGCGCGCCCTCGCGCCGCGCCCGCGCCTGCTGCTGCTCGACGAGCCCTTTTCGAGCCTCGACGAGCTCCTCCGGGCCGAGATGCGGATGGAGGTGCGCGCCGCGCTCCGCGCCGAAGGGGCGACGGCGATCCTCGTCACGCACGACCAGGAAGAAGCTCTCCAGATGGCGGACCGCGTAGCGGTCATGCAGGGCGGGCGCATCGAGCAGGTCGGCACGCCCGAGGCGGTCTACACCGTGCCCCGCACGCTCTTCGTCGCGCAGTTCCTGGGCCAGACCAACCTCGTGCTCACGCACGCCGACGGCGACACGGCCGAGACGGCACTGGGGCACGTGCGGCTCCACCGCGAGGCGCACGGCGTCGTTCTCGTCGCCCTCCGCCCCGAGCACCTCGCTCTGAGCGCCGGCGAGACGCCGGACGCCGGCGCGAAGTCCGGAAACGTCTCCGAACGGCTCTACCGCGGCCACGACGTGACGTACCGCGTGCACCTCGACGGCGGCGTGGACTGCCTCGTCCACACCGACAACCGCGCCGCGTTCGCGCTCGGCGACCGCGTGACGGTCCGCGCCGTCGAGCCGGCCGTCGTGCTGGAGAAGGCTGGCTGACGCCGGCCGGGCTGCGTCAGGCGTACGTGTTGAGCATCACCGGCATGATCAGCATCAGCAGGTCCTCGCCCTCCGCCGCCTGCGCGGGGTGGACGACGCCGGCCCGGTTCGGCGACGAGAACTCGAACACCGTGTCCTCACCGTCGACGTTCTGGAGCACTTCGAGGAGGTACTGCGAGTTGAACCCGATCTCGAGCGCCTCGGCGGCGTAGTCGCACAGGACCCGCTCCTTGGCCTCCGAGGCCCGTTCGACGTCCTCCGCGGACACGTCGAGGGCGTCGGCCCCGAGCGAGAGGCTGATCTGGTGCGTCGTGCTGGACGAGTACAGCGCCACGCGGCGGACGGCCGCCAGGAGCGCCTCGCGGCCGACGGTGAGGCGCTTCTCGTTCTCGACCGGGATGACGGCCTCGTAGTTCGGGTACGGGTCCTCGATGAGACGGCCCGAGACCTGCGTCTCGCCGAAGTCGAACCCGACGTAGCCCGAGCCCGTCCGGATCGTGCACGCGCCGTCGCCGGCGGCCTTGCGGGCCAGCGAGAGGGCCTTTTCGGGGACGATCACGTCGAGGGGCTCCGGGGCCGTGATCTCGGTCGTCTTCATGCGCACGAGCCGGTGGCCGTCCGTCGCCACGACCGTCGTGCCCTCGGGGCGGACCTGGAACAGGACGCCCATCATGGCCGGCCGGAGGGCGTCGCGGCTCGCCGCGAACCCGGTCTTGTCGATGGCCCGCTTCACGAGCGCGCTCGTCGTCTCGACCGCCGTCGCCCCGTCGAGGCTCGGCAGCGCGGGGTAGTCGCCGCCGTCGAAGCCGACCATCTTGTAGCGCCCCTGATCCGTCGTGAGCTCGACGTTGAACTGGGCGTCCGTCGTGACGGTGACGGGCAGGCCGGGGAGCGCGCGGAGCGTGTCCAGCAGGCGCCGCGCCGGGACGGCCACACGCGGCCGCGCCGCGCCGTCGCCGTTCGTCTCGAACCGCACGTCGAGGCGCTGCACGATGGACACCTCGAGGTCCGTCGCCGAGATCACGAGGCTCTCCCCGTCGCGCTCGAACAGGACGCACTCGAGGATGGGCAGCGTGCTCTTGTTCGGCACGGCCCCGTTGACGGTCGAGAGGGCGCGGAGCAGCTCGGCGCTGGAGACGGTGAACTTCATCGGTCGAGGGGAAAAGGCGTGAACGCAGTATCGGGATGTGTGAGGCCTCACACAAGGGGAACGGGGAACGGCCAACGGGCATCGGGGGAATTCCCACAATGGCAGGTCCGGGCTCCCCCAGCGGTCCCCGATGCCCGTTCCCCCGACCTAGCGCTGGTGCAGCTCCAGCTTCTTGCGCACGGCCGAGACCATCTCGCGGAAGCTCGGGTCCGTGTCGATCTGGTCCGAGACGGACTGCACGGCATGGATCACGGTCGAGTGGTCGCGGCCGCCGAAGTGGAGCCCGATCGTCTTGAGCGAGTGCTTGGTGAGCTGCTTCGCGAAGAACATGGCCACCTGACGGGCCTGGACGATCTCGCGCTTGCGCGTCCGCGCCCGGACGAGGTCCTCGGGGATCTTGAGGTACTCGCACACGACCCGCTGGATCTGCTCCACCGAGAGGTGCGGCCGGCTCTCCTTGACCAGATCGCGCAGCACCTCGCGGGCCAGTTCGAGGTCGATCTCGCGGCTCGTCAGCGCGGCGTGCGCCTGGAGCCGGATCAGGGCCCCTTCGAGCTCGCGGATGTTGGACTTGACGTGCGTCGCGACGTACTCGATGACTTCCTCGCGGACCTTCGTCCCGTCGTCGGTCGCGCGGCGCTTGAGGATGGCGATGCGCGTCTCGAGCTCCGGCATCTGGACGTCGGCGGACAGGCCCCACTGGAACCGCGACAGCAGGCGCTCCTCAATGCCGACGATGTCCCGCGGCGGGCGGTCCGTCGAGAGGACGATCTGGCGGCCGGTCTGGTGCAGCTCGTTGAAGATGTGGAAGAACTCCTCCTGCGTCTTCTCCTTGCCGCTGAAGAACTGGACGTCGTCCACGATCAGCAGGTCGATCTGGCGGTAGAACTGCGAGAACTCGGCGATGCGGTTGTTCTGGATCGACTGGACGAACTCGGCCGTGAATGTCTCGGACGAGACATAGCGGACGGTTCGCGCGTGGCCGTTGGCGCGGGCGTAGTTGCCGATGGCCTGGATGAGGTGCGTCTTGCCGAGCCCGACGCCGCCGTAGATCAGGAACGGGTTGAAGGCCGTCGCGCCGGGCTGCTGGGCGATGGCCCACGAGGCGCTCCGCGCGAGCCGGTTGCAGTCGCCCTCGATAAAGCGCTCGAACGTGTACGACGCGTTGAGGTGCGCGTCGACGTCCATCTGGCGGATGCCGGGGATGGCGAACGGACTCGTCGGCCGGGCCGTGGCGATGGACGCCGTGGCGGTGCGCTCGGAGGCGGGGCGCGGGTCGTGCCGCCGCGGCACCGGCGGGCGCGGCGAGGGGAGGTCCGCCGGCCGGCCGGCCCTGGGGTCGGGGCGTGCATCGAGGCGAGCGTCTGGCCGTTCGTCCGGACGTTGGGCGGGGGGCTCGAACGGCGGTGCGCCGCGCGGCGGCGGAACGTTGTCGGGCTGGCGGGCCGGCAGCTCCATCGAGGCCCCACTGCGGGCACCGCCTGCCGTCGGCTCGTCGCGCTCGATGACGATGTCGTAGTACAGCCGCCCGCCCGGCCCGAGGACCTTGGTGATCGTCTTGCGCAGGAGGGCGAAGTAGTGCTCCTCCAGCCACTCGTAGTAGAAGCGGCTCGGCAGCTGGACGGTCAGCTTGAGCGCGCCGTCCTCCGTCTCGAGGCCGACGGCCCGGAGCGGCTCGAACCACGTCCGGAAGCTCTGGCGGCTGATGTTGTCCCGGATGATCCCGAGGCACTCGGCCCACACGTCGTCACGAGATCGGTCCATCCAGGGAGAGTGCGGGGGCGGGCGGGAAAGCGAGACCGAATATCGAGACAGACCGGGCACCCGTGTGCCCCCCGAAAGAGTGGCCGCCCGAGTTATCCACACGGTTCGAGCGGGCTCCAGGTCCCGTCAGGGCGCGAAGCAGAGCCGTGGCTCAGAGTTGTCCACTTCCTCGAAAAGAATGCCCTTTGCTCCGTATCGGGTTGCCGCACAGGGAGATCCGTGTCTCTCCTCGGCCGATCCGGGCATTACCAGAACAAGAACAGCCCGGATCTGACGGCTCCGAGAATTCGGGCGGATCGGTTGTCCACAGATTGTGAACTCGGCCTTTCACGCGCCGCGCGAACGAGGTCAGAGAAATCCTGCCCACCGTCTCGGGCGCACTCTCGTACGCCGGGGCACGGATGGTAACTCTGGCGTCACAGGGGGGCAAGACGCGCGTCGGGCGATTTCCAACATCACGTGAGGTTCTTGCAGCACCGCGTCGGCTCCGCCTATTTTCCCTGGCTCCGCACGCCTGACCCCTTCTCGCGTGTCGGCCCCGACCGTTCCTTGACGACCGTCCCCATGCTCCGGGTCCGCATCGCCCCGCTCCCCGACGGCCTGCACACCGAGGCGCTCACGCCCACGGCCGCCGACCTCGACCTGGACCCGGCGCTGTTCTCGGACGTCGCCGTCGACGTGCAACTCGCTGTGGCGACGCGCCAGATCGTCGCGTCGTTCGCCGTCTCGGCGACGGCCCACCTCGTGTGCGACCGCACCGGCGAGCCGTTCGACCAGGCCGTTCGCGGCGAGCACACCGTGCTCATCGTGGCCCCGGACGCCCCGCTGGCCGGGTCCGACGACGAGGACGTCGTGGTAGCGGCCGACGAGGCGTCCCACGCCGACCTCACGGGTCCGGTCCGCGACACGCTGATGCTGGCGCTCCCGCTCCGCCGGATCAGTCCGGCCGCCGAGGCGCTCGACCTGCCGACCGCGTTCGGTGGGCCGGCCGACGCCGCGGACGACCGCTGGGCCGCCCTCGGCGCGCTCCGCACCCCTGGCGACGACGCCGCCTGATTCTGATTCTCACACCGCCCGCCTGACGGGCCTCTCCGACTCTCCCGATGGCTCACCCCAAACGCCGGACCTCGAAGCAGCGCACGTCCACACGTCGCGCCCAGGCGTACAAGGTCCGCTCCCTGCCCGTGACGCAGGAGTGCCCGAACTGCGGCGCTGACAAGCTGATGCACCGCGCCTGCCCGACCTGCGGGCACTACCGTGGCCGCGCCGTGCGCGTCGTGGAGGCCTACGCCTAGGCCTCGCCTCGTGGGGCGTGCGTCCAGCGTGCCTCGCGGTTGCTAAGACGGTGCCCGCGTCTCGCCCTCCGGTGGCGAAACGCGGGCACCGTCCGTCTGGAGGGGGGCCGTATCTTTCCCCGTCCCACTCCGCCAGCCGTCCCGCCCGATGCCCGTCCGAGTCGCCGTCGACGCCATGGGCGGGGACCACGCGCCGGGCGTCGTCGTGGAGGGCGCGCTCGTAGCGGCGGCGGCTGGGGAGGGGCGCTTCCGCATCGTGCTCGTTGGCCGTGAGGCGGAGGTCCGCTCCGAGCTCGCCCGCCAGGGTGCGGCCGACGGCACCGTCGACGTCGTCGATGCCCCCGAGGTCGTCGAGATGGGCGAGAGCGCGGCGGTGGCGCTCAAGAAGAAGCCCGGC
>JANPJI010000488.1:0-4333 GCA_031425425.1 Rubricoccaceae bacterium | reverse complement strand
CACGGCGACCCTCGCCGGCGCGCGCGTCGCCGCGGCCACCATCGCCTCGACGCCCGGCGGGGCCTTCACCGCGTCCGGCGGCGCGACGGCCGTGCTCACGGGCCGCGCCCAGGCGACCGTCCGCGCGCGGACCATCGCCGGCTCGGCCGGCGGCGGCCGCTACGAGGCGGCCGGCAACGCCCACGTGGACGCCTCGGGCGGGCGCCGCCTCGACGCCGGCCTGGTCGTGTGGGACGAGGCGGCGGGCCGCTTCCGCGCCCCCGGCGCGTTCTCGTTCGACGGCCCCGGCGAGCGCGTCCGCGGCGTCGGCCTGGAAGCGACGGCGGACCTCTCGCGGTACTCGTTCCGCCGCGCGGCGGGCCAGATCGAGGTGCGGGAATGAGCGGGCCAGTGGGAAGGGGCCAGTGGCCAGGGGCAGACGGGGCTTGCGTATGCCGGTGGGCCCCTCTGCGATGTCTGCGATTTCTGCCACTGGCCACTGGCTACCTCCTACTGGCCCTATCCGCACACGCGCAGACGCGGACGGTCGAGATCCTCAACGCCGACCTCGTGTCAGTCCAGGCCGACTCGGGCCGGGTCGTCCGCCGGCTCGACGGCAACGTCCGCCTCCGGCAGGACACGACGCTGCTCGCGGCGCGGTCGGCGGTGTACGACGAGAGCCGCAGCGAGGTCGTCCTCCGCGGCGGCGTCCGCATCGTCTCCGGGCGCGACACGCTCACGGCCGAGGAGGTCGTCTACCGGTCGGACACGCGCGTCGCCGAGGCGCGCACGCAGGTCCGCGTCGGCAACGGCGAGGCGACCCTCTATGCGCCGCAGGCGAGCTACGACGCCCGCGCCGAGGTCTCGACGTTCGCGGGCGGCGGCCGCATCCTCCACCGCGGGGCCGTGCTCACGTCGCCCGCCGGCACCTACAGCTCGGGCACACGCGTCGCGCGGATGTCCGGCCCGGTGCGCCTCGTGGACTCGACGGGCGTCCTCACGGCCGCGCGCGGCACCTACGACGCCCGCGTCGAGCGGGCCGACTTCGCCGGGGCGGTCCGCCTCCGTCGCCCCGACACCCGCCTCGTGGCGGACTCCGTCGTCTACTTCCGCCGCACCGAGCGGGCGCGGGCCTACGGGCGCGTCGCGCTGGAACGGATCGGGACCGGAGAGGGCGGGCGGACCGGCGAGGCCCCGGCCGACAGCAGCCGGCGGACGTTTCTCTTCGGCGAGGAGATCCTCTACGACGGTCCCGCCGGGACCGCCCAGGCCCGCGGCGAGACGCGCCCCGGCCGCGCCCCCCGCGACCCGCTCCTGGTCTCGCTCCAGGGCCGCGAGGACGGAGGCGTGGACACGACGCTCGTCCGCGCCCCGCGCCTCGACGCGCTGCGGACCGTGGCCGGAGCGGACACGACGCAGACGCTCGTCGCCTGGCGCGGCGCGCGCGTGTGGGACGGCCGCCTCGCCGCCGTCGCGGACTCGGCCCGGATCGTGCGGGCGGCCCCGCGCGCGGGCCCGGCCGTGGACCGCCTCGGCCTGTTCGGGGCCACCCGCCCGTCCGCGTGGGCGGACGGCGCGCAGCTCACCGGCGACACGCTCTTCGTGACGAGCCGAGAGGAGCGCGTCGACACGCTCCTCGTCGTCGGGCAGGCCTTCTCGGCCCGTGTGGACTCGACGGTCGGGCGCGTGCAGCAGCTCGCCGGCGGCCGGATGCTGGCCGTCTTCGACAGCACGGACGTCTCAGCCCTGCGCCGCCTCTCGGTGTGGCCTACGGCCGAGGCGCTCACGTTCCGCGCCGAAGCGGGGCGCCTCGCTGGGGCAGACCGGCTCTCTGCGGACAGCCTCGCGATCGTCTTCGAGCGCGGGGCGATCCGGGAGGTCCGCGGCTACGGCGGCATCGCCGGGACGACCTACGGCCCGCGGATCGTGCCCGAGAGCGTCCGCCTGACTGGCTTCGCCTTTTCCCCCGAGGCCGCCCCGACGCGCGTCGCCGTCTTCGACCCGGCCGGCTGGGAAGCGGAGTGGCTGGCCGGCTTCGGCCCGCCGCCCGAGGCGCTTCGGCCGCCCGAGACGCCGAGCGACGATCCGTGAGTGGCGATCCGCGAGCGGCAATCCGTGATCGACCGCTTCCCTCTAAATATGTCATCCTGAACTTGATTCAGGATCTGCCTTTTGCATTTCTGCGGCGAGCCCCGAAAAGGCGAAAGTCAGATCCTGAATCAAGTTCAGGATGACAAGGGTTTGTTGGTGAGGTGAGACGAGAACGCGGCGCTCCGTTTGCGCAACTTCTGCCCACTGCCCACTGCCCACTGCCCACTGCCCACTGCCCACTGCCCACTGCCCACTCAATGGACTCCGCCGACTCTCTGCTCCTCCCGAAGCCGCTCGTGCTCCGAGCGTCGGGTCTCGTCAAGCGGTACCGCCGCCGGACGGTCGTCGACGGCGTGTCGCTGTACGTCGAGCAGGGGACGTGCGTGGGGCTCCTCGGGCCCAACGGGGCCGGCAAGACGACGACGTTTCACATGGTCGTCGGGATGGTGCGCCCGGACCGCGGCGACGTCTTCCTCGGGCACGAGGGCGAGGAGCCGACGCGCATCACCAAGATGCCGATGTACCGCCGCGCGCGCCGCGGCATCGGCTACCTCGCCCAGGAGGCGTCGGTCTTCGGGACGCTCTCGGTCGAGGACAACCTCCGGGCGGTCCTCGACTTCCAGAAGATGACGCGCGCCGACCGCGAGGTCCGTGTCGACGAGCTGATCGCCGAGTTCGGCCTCGAAACGGTCCGCCGCTCCAAGGGCCACCAGCTCTCGGGCGGTGAGCGCCGTCGGACCGAGATCGCGCGTGCGCTCGCTACACGCCCCGGCTTCATCCTCCTCGACGAGCCGTTCGCGGGCGTGGACCCGATCGCCGTCGAGGACATCATGGCGGTCGTCGCGCGGCTCAAGGAGCGCGGCATCGGCGTGCTCATCACGGACCACAACGTCCACGAGACGCTCGCGATCACGGACCGCGCGTACCTCCTCTACGACGGCCAGATCTTTACCTCGGGCACGGCCGAGGAACTGGCGGCCAACGAGGAGGTCCGCCGGCGGTACCTCGGCGAGAGCTTCACGCTGGAGCGGTACCGGGGGTAGCCACCGAGCAATCCCGGCGCGAACGCGGTGACCTCTCCCGCGGTCCTCCCGTCCGGCCCAGCGGTAGCTTTCGCCGTCTGCTCTCACGCCCCGATCATGCCCGTCTCGCCGCCCCGCACATCCTCCGCGATCCGCCAGGACTTCCTCGACTTTTTCCGCGAGAAGGGCCACACGGTCGTGCCGAGCGCGCCGCTCGTGCCCGAGGATGACCCGACGCTGCTGTTCATCAACGCGGGCATGAACCCGTTCAAAGACGTCTTCCTCGGGACTGGCAGCCGCCCGTACGTCCGCGCCGCAGACACGCAGAAGTGCCTCCGCGTCTCGGGCAAGCACAACGACCTTGACGAGGTGGGCATCGACACGTACCACCACACGTTCTTCGAGATGCTCGGCAACTGGTCCTTCGGGGACTACTTCAAGGCCGAGGCGATCCGCTGGGCGTGGGAGCTGCTCGTCGACCGCTGGGGCCTCGATCCGGCCCGGCTCTACGCGACGGTCCACGCCGGCGACGAGGCGCTCGGGCTCGGGCCGGACGACGAGGCGGCGAAGCTGTGGACGTCCGAGACGGCCATCCTGCCCGAGAACATCCTCTACCAGGCCTCGAAGGACAACTTCTGGATGATGGGCGACACAGGCCCCTGCGGGCCGTGCACCGAGATCCACGTCGACCTCCGCGACGCGCGCGAGCGGGCCATCGTGCCGGGCTCCGAGCTCGTCAACAAGGACGACCCGCGCGTGATGGAGATCTGGAACCTCGTGTTCATCCAGTACAACGCGAGGAAGGGGGATGGGGCCGAGACGGTGCTGGAGGCGCTCGCGAACAAGCACGTCGACACCGGGATGGGCTTCGAGCGCGTCTGCGCGGTCCTCCAGGGCAAGGGCTCGAACTACGACACGGACCTCTTCGCGCCGATCCTCGCCGCCACGGCGCACCTCGCCGGGTTGGAGCAGGGCCGCGGGACATCCGCCTACGACGCGCTCGACGAGCACGACGCGGGCGAGAAGCGGACGCGCGTCGCGATGCGCGTCGTCGCGGACCACGTGCGGACGCTCGTCTTCGCGATCACGGACGGGGCCGCGCCGAGCAACACGGGCCGCGGGTACGTCGTCCGGCGGATCCTGCGGCGGGCGGTCCGCTATGGCTACCAGGGTCTCGGCCTCCGCGAGCCGTTCCTGCACGCGCTCGTGCCGGTCGTCGTGGAGAAGATGGGCGAGGCGTT
>JANPJI010000487.1:0-4060 GCA_031425425.1 Rubricoccaceae bacterium | reverse complement strand
AATGCCGAAGGCGGGACGGTGGCGTGGCAGATGACGACGGCGGACGCGCGGACGAAGCTGCGCCGCCTCTACCCGTCAGCTACAGCCTGACGCAGTACTAGAGCGGGAGACCGTCCGCGACGAGCGACGGATGCCGGCCAGCGGGTGCCCGCTCCCGCGGGTGCTCTGGCGGGCATCTTCAGGCCGCCCCTACGCGCGCACAGCCCGCTCGGTGCCGGGACCCGCCCCGCTCGCGTCCGTCCACGTCCCGACCAGCCCGCCGTCGGGCTGGACGCGGTAGAGGGCGACCCCGCAGCCGTCGGGACCGTAGGAACTCCCCAGCACGTCGCCTTCGACGAGCCCGATGCCCGCGGCGGTGCCGTCGGCACCGTTCCACGCGAGGGCGTATGCGCTGCCGCGCGCGTCGACCTCAAGTGCGCCCGTGTACGCGGTGCCGTCGGCGTTCGCGCCGGCCGTCGTGTAGGTTCCAGGGGCTTCCCCGGCCGTGCCGGCCGTACGCGTCGCCCGCTCGGTGCCGGGTGCGTCCACGCTCGGCATGGCCCACACGCCGTCGAGCCCGCCGGACGTCATCCGGTACGCCGCGGCCCCGCACCCGGCCGCGCCGAACCCGACGGCCACGACGTCGCCCTGCTGCACGCCGAGGCCGGAGTAGGTCCGGCCCGCCTCCCACTCGAAAGCGTACGCGCCACCCCGCTCCGCGACGGACAAGGTGCCGCGGTACGTCGAACCGTCGGCGTTCGTACCCGTGACGGCGTATTCCCCGGCGACGCCGGTGTCCGTTGCGTCTGTTGCCGCGCTTTCCGTTGAGCTCTCC
Source organism: Rubricoccaceae bacterium (assembly GCA_031425425.1). Lineage (GTDB taxonomy): Bacteria > Bacteroidota > Rhodothermia > Rhodothermales > Rubricoccaceae > DASVSE01. The sequence goes on along the minus strand of JANPJI010000487.1, from coordinate 3,246 downwards.
GCCGGGCCAGCGCGCTCGGAAGGCGCGTCCGGTGGGGCATCAGAGGAACCGCATGCGGAAAGGAAAGAGAGCGCGAGGCAGATCAGGAGCAGAGAGCGCATGGCCAGTCGGGAAGGTGTTCCACAACGTAGGTCTTCGAACCTGAACCACCAGAATCTCAGTTGGTTACCCGGCTGAATTCATACCCGGTCCAGGCCGACCGGTCGTCCGGCACCTCAGGGAGCATCCAACAGCCGCGTCGCCGGCCTGCATCGATTCGCTAGACGGCTGTTCGGCACGGCACGTCATCCGGCTCCGCCCCGCGCCGCGCTCCACGCGCCGGGGCCGTCTCGCCACTCGTCCAGAACGGCGAGCGCATCCGCCGGGAGGAGGCCTTCGTCGCGCGCCACGCGGGCGAGCGTCGCGAAGTCGGGCAGCGTCACGAGCGGCAGGCCGGCTGTGGCGAACGCGGCGTCGACGCCTGCCAGGCCGTACGAGAACACGGCGAGCGCCGCGACGGGCACCGCACCGGCCGCGGTGAGCGCCGCTGCGGCCGAGAGCACCGAGCCGCCGGTCGAGACGAGGTCTTCCACCACGACCACGCGCTGCCCCGGCGTCACGCGGCCCTCGACGCGCTGCCCCTGCCCGTGCCCTTTCGGCGTTGCGCGGACGTAGCTCAGCGGCAGCGCCAGCCGGTCGGCGACGAGCGTCGCGAGCGGGATGCCCGCGGTGGCCGTCCCGGCGACGGCGTCGGGCGCGAACGGGCGCGCGGCGGCCGTCATCGCGACGGCCAGCGCGGTGCGAACATCGGGGTGCGACAACGCGAGGCGGTTGTCGGTGTAGACCGGCGAGAGGCGCCCCGACGACCACGTGAACGGAGCGTCCGGGCGGAGGGTGACGGCCCCGATGCGGAGCAGGTCGCGGGCGACCATGAGTGCCGTGTCGGTCACGACGTCTGGCCGGAGCGGAAGTAGAGGACGCCCGTGTACACCGTCACAATGGCCGTGACGATCAGGAACACGAGTGGGGCCGGACTGAGGAGCGCCGCGTGGAGGCCGCGGCCGAGCGCGCCGAGCGCGCCGCCCGTGCCTCGCAGATGGGTCGCAGACAGGAACACGAAAGCCGCGATGAGGAAGGTGAGCTGCCACGTCGTCTTCCACTTGGCCGCGCTGGACGTTTTTAGCGAGACGCCGCGGCGCTCGTAGCTCGCCCGCAGGAGCGTCACCGCGACGTCTCGGAGGGCGATCGCGCCGATGGCGGCCCACGGCAGCCACGCCCCGGCTGGCGCGGCGAGCCCGTCCCCGATGGGGGCCAGGAACGGGACGAGCACGAACCCGCCGAGGACGAGGATCTTGTCCGCGAGCGGGTCCATGAACTGCCCGAGCCGCGACGTGACGCCGTAGTCGCGCGCGAGCCGGCCGTCGAGGTAGTCCGTGATCGCGGCGAGGATGAACAGCGTCGTTCCGGCCGTCTGGCCCCACACCGTGCCGGTCCACAGGAGGTACAGCGCCGCCGGGGCGGCGACGATGCGGCCGGCGGTCAGCGTGTTGGGGACGTGCTTCATCAAGGCGCGGTGGGGTGCGTGAAGATACCCCGCCTCGGCTTGCCTCCACGGCCGGGCCGATCCGCCTCGTTCTGCCATAACGGCAATTCAAATCGTGTGGCACGGTGCTTGGACGCCTCTTCCGCAAAACCAGAAGGCTGTCGGAACGGCAGGCGGGAGGCGCTCGTGCGGATCCTGCCCCCTCGGTGCGCGTAGCGAGAGCTGCGGTACCGGGTCCCCTTCAGCCCGACCTCACCCAACCCGATTCCACCCGACGCATCATGGGAAAGATTATTGGCATTGACCTCGGCACGACCAACTCCGTCGTCGCCGTGATGGAAGGAGACGAGCCCGTCGTGATCCCCAACGCCGAAGGCGGGCGGACGACGCCGTCCGTCGTGGCCTTCAAGAAAGACGGAGAGCGCCTCGTCGGTGCCCCGGCCAAGCGCCAGGCCATCACGAACCCGCAGAACACCATCTTCTCGGCCAAGCGCTTCATGGGCCGCCAGTACACCGAGGTCTCTGAGGAGATGAAGACCGTGCCGTACACGGTCACGTCCGGCGACGGCGGTGTAGCCCGCATCGAGGTCGAGACGGCCGGCGAGAAGAAGCTGTACACGCCGCAGGAGATCTCGGCGATGATCCTCGGCAAGCTCAAGCAGACCGCCGAGGACTACCTCGGCGAGCGCGTCACCGAGGCCGTCGTGACCGTGCCGGCGTACTTCAACGACGCCCAGCGCAAGGCGACGCAGGAGGCCGGCCAGATCGCGGGGCTCGACATCAAGCGCATCCTCAACGAGCCGACCGCCGCCGCTCTCGCCTACGGCCTCGACAAGCGCGGCGAGGCGGACCAGACGGTCGCCGTGTACGACCTCGGCGGCGGCACCTACGACATCTCCGTCCTCGAGCTCGGCGACGGCGTCTTCGAGGTCAAGTCCACCAACGGCGACACGCACCTCGGCGGTGACGACTTCGACCAGCGCCTGATCGACTTCATCGCGGACGAGTTCAAGCGCGATGAGGGCATCGACCTGCGGAGCGACCCGATGGCGCTCCAGCGTCTCAAGGAGGCTGCCGAGAAGGCCAAGATCGAGCTCTCGTCCGCCGCCCAGACGACCATCAACCTGCCGTTCATCACGGCCACGCAGGACGGCCCGAAGCACCTCACGCTCGACGTCACGCGGGCCAAGTTCGAGCAGCTCGTCGACGACCTCGTCCAGCGCACGATCCCGCCGATGCAGAAAGCGCTCGCCGACGCCGGGCTCACGAAGGAGCAGGTGGACGAGGTCATCCTCGTCGGCGGCTCCAGCCGCATCCCCAGGATTCAGGAGGTCGTCGAGCAGTTCTTCGGCAAGAAGCCGAACCGGTCGGTGAACCCGGACGAGGTCGTCGCGGTCGGCGCGGCGATCCAGGGCGGCGTCCTCTCGGGCGACGTGACGGGCGTGCTGCTGCTCGACGTGACGCCGCTGAACCTCGGCATCGAGACGCTCGGCTCGGTCATGACGGCGCTCATCACGGCCAACACGACCATCCCGACGCGCAAGTCCGAGACGTTCTCGACCGCCAGCGACAACCAGCCTTCGGTCGAGATCCACGTGCTCCAGGGCGACCGCGCCATGGCGATCGACAACCGGACCATCGGGCGCTTCCACCTCGACGGCATCCCGCCGGCCCCGCGCGGCGTCCCGCAGGTCGAGGTCACGTTCGACATCGACGCCAACGGC
>JANPJI010000486.1:0-2208 GCA_031425425.1 Rubricoccaceae bacterium | reverse complement strand
CTATCCGTGCCGACGAGCGTGTCGGGGTACGCCAGCACCGTCCCGTCGTCCTAGGTGCGCGTCCAGATGGCCTTCGCGAGGTACTCGAGGTTTACCTGGTGGCAGATGCCGCGCTCGGGCGGGACGACCGAGAAGTTGTCGAACGCGCCCGCGCCCCACCGGAGGAACTCGTAGCGCTCGGCGTTGCGCTGGAACTCGATGTCGGCGTTGATCTGGAAGGCCTGCGGGAGCGCGAACGCGTCCACCTGCACCGAGTGGTCGATCACGAGGTCCACCGGCACGCGCGGGTTGATCGCCTCGGGGTCGCCGCCGACGCGGGCCATCGCCGAGCGCAGCGCGGCGAGATCGACGACGGCCGGGACGCCGGTGAAGTCCTGCAGGAGCACGCGGGCCGGCGTGAACGGGATCTCGACCTCCGCCGGAGACGACGGGTCGTAGGCGGCCATCGTGCGGACGTCCTCGGCAGTGACCGGCCCTTCGCCGGCCTCGCGGAGGACGTTTTCGAGCAGCACCTTGATCGAGAACGGAAGCCGGCCGAGGTCCGTCCCGGTCTGCTCGGCGAGGCGGTCGAGGCGGTAGTAGGCGACCGGGCCGCCGGCGGTCTGGAGCGTGTCGCGGACGCCGAAGGGATCTGCAGGCATGTCGGGAGAGGCGAAGGTCGGGGCAGGATACACGCCCGAACAGCGCCGAGGTGCCGGTTCGAGGCGTGGAGATCGCGTCCGACCCGTCCCGCGCCGCGCTGCGGTGCCGCCTCGCCCCCCCACGGTTGCCTCAGTGGATTTTGCCGAGCACGAGCGACAGAAGCGGCGCATCTTGGCCCCGCACCTGTCACAATTCCCGATGCTTCGCCTTGCCTTCGCTGCAGCCCTCGTGGCCCTCGTCCCATCCGCCCTCGCCCAGACGCCCGGCGGGGCACTCTGGACCGATGTCGCCGAGGTGTCCGTCGCCGCGCGCGGCGTGCGCGTGACCGTCCCGGCGACGTACCGCGTCGTCCGCCTCGACGTACCGCAGATGGCAGCGCGGCTGGCCGCGGCCCCGACCCGCGACATAGATCGCGGCGTGCTGCTGTCGCTGCCCCTCCCCGAGGGGGGCGAGGTCGAGGTCCGTGTCGTCGAGTCGTCTGTGATGGCACCGGAGCTACAGGCGCAGTTTCCAGAGATCCGGACGTACCTCGCGCAGGGGCCGGGCGCCGTCCACGGCCGCCTCAGCCGCACGCCGGCCGGCTTCCGGGGGATGCTGTTCACGCCCGAGGGCACGGTCTACATCGACCCGTACGCCCACGACCCGGCGCGTACGGCCGAGGACTACATCGTGTACCGCGCGGCCGACCTCCAGGTGGACCCCGCCACGCGCGGCCGGGTCGCAGACGTCGTCGAGACCGGGGGCGCGGCGTTCTCCGGGCCGGACGCCGCGGCGCGGCCCAACGGCGACACGAAGCGCACCTACCGCCTCGCGATGGCCGCGACGGGCGAGTACACCGCCTTCCACGGCGGGACGGTCGCGGGCGGCCTCGCCGCCATCGTGGTGACGGTGAACCGCGTCGCGGCGATCTATGAGCGCGACCTCGCGGTAGGCTTCACGCTCGTCGCCAACAACAATCTTCTCGTCTACACCAACGCCGCGACCGACCCGTACGCCAACTCGTCGGGCGACCTGACGGCCAACCAGAACAACATCACCGCCGTCATCGGATCGGCCAACTACGACATCGGGCACCTCGTCGGGACCGGCGGCGGCGGCGTGGCCGGGCTCGGCGTCGTGTGCAATTCGGCCAACAAGGCGAGAGGCGTCACGGGGAGCGGGGCACCGGTCGGCGACGCGTTCGATATCGACTACGTGGCGCACGAGATGGGCCACCAGTTCGCGGGCAACCACACCTTCAACGGCACCACGGGCGCGTGCACCGGCGGCAACCGCTCGGGGACGCACGCCTACGAGCCGGGCTCGGGCTCGACGATCATGGCCTACGCCGGCATCTGCAGCCCGCAGGACCTCCAGCCCAACTCCGACGCGCTCTTCCACGCCGAGTCGCTGCGCGAGATCTCGATATTCACCTCGACCGGCGGCGGCAGTGCCTGCGGCGCGGCCGTCGCGACGGGCAACCCGGTCCCCACCGTCACGCCGCCGCCCGCCGTCACGATCCCGGTCGGGACGCCGTTCGCGCTCACGGGCTCGGCGACGGACAACACGCCCGCCGCGCTGACCTAC
>JANPJI010000485.1:0-3460 GCA_031425425.1 Rubricoccaceae bacterium | reverse complement strand
CGACCGCTACACCGGCCTCGCGAACCTCACCTTCTCGAACCTCTGGACGTTCCAGTTCACCGCCTCGGCCCGGCCGGAACACCTCAACGACCGCCTCACGCGCGGCGGCCCGCTCGCCGTCCGCCCTGCCGACGGCTCACTATCGGGCATCCTGCGGACCAACGCGGCCCGGCGGCTTTCGGCTGGCCTCCGCCTTCAGGCGCGTACTGAGTTCGCCCACGACCACCAGGCCGTCGGAACCGAGTGGACGCGCGTCGTCGCCCCGAGCGTCTCGTACCGACCCACCGACGCCGTCGAGTTGTCGTTCGAGCCGACCTACACCGGGGCGCGCAACACGGACCAGTTTTTCCGCCGTCGCGCCGCCGCCGGGTTCGGCATCGACGGCCAACGCTACCTCTTCGCTGACACGCGGATCGAGCAGCTCGGCCTCGGCCTCCGCGCCGACTGGGCCTTCGCGCCGCTGCTCACGCTCCAACTCGTGTTCGTCCCGCAGGTCGACGCCGTCCGCTTCGGCGACTTCCGCGAGCTCGCCGCCCAGCGGACGTACGACTTCGTCCGCTACGGCGAGACGCGCGGCTCCGTCACCCCGTTCGTGACCGACGCCGACGGGGCCGAGTTTCCCGTCCCGGCCGGCGGCACCGCCGAGGGCTACCGCATCGATCCCGGCGATGGCGGGGCACCGTTCGCGCTCGAAAACCGCGACTTCACGCGCCTCTCGCTGCGCGGCAACGCCGTCCTCCGCTGGGAGTGGCGGCCCGGCTCGACGCTCTTCTTCGTCTGGCAGCAGGTCCGCGACGAGTTCGCCCCGTTCAGCAGCTTCGACGTCCTCTCGGACGTCCCGGACGTGTTCTCGGCCGACGTCCAGAACGTGTTTCTGCTCAAGGCGACCTACTGGTTCGGGCTGTAGGGGGGCAGTGGCCAGTGTCGCCGGATGCGCCGTTGAGCCAGTGGCCAATGGCAGTTCGGGTCCGGCATAGCTTGGCCGCCGGCCAGCACTTCCGGCACTGGCCACTGCCCTCTGGCCTGCTCCCCCGAATGCCGTACCTCGACCACGCCGCCACGACGCCGCTCCGCGACGAGGCGTTCGCCGCGATGGAGCCGTTCCTGCGCGAACAGTTCGGCAACGCGTCGTCGCTCCACGGGCCGGGCCGCCGCGCCCGCGTCGCCGTCGATGCTGCGCGCGAGCGTGTGGCGGGCGTGCTCGGATGCGAGCCGGCCGAGGTCGTCTTCACGAGCGGCGGGACGGAAGCCGATAACGCGGCGATCCGGGGGACGCTCACCGGGGCGGCCCTCCGCCAGACCGGCCGGCCTGGCCTCGTCACCTGCGCCGCCGAGCACCACGCCGTCCTGCACCCCGCCGAGGCGCTCCACGCCGACGGCCACCCGGTCGCATTTCTGACGCCCGGGCCGAGCGGGGCCGTTGCAGCACCCGACGTCGCCGCGGCGCTGACGGGCCTTACCGGGCTCGTTACAGTGATGCTCGTCAACAACGAAGTCGGGGCCGTCTCGCCGGTCCGAGAGATCGCAGACGTGGCGCACGGCGTCGGCGGACTCATTCACACCGACGCCGTTCAGGCGGCGGGCGTGCTGCCGCTGGACGTCAACACACTCGGCGTGGACCTGCTCTCGCTCTCGGCACACAAGGTGGGCGGGCCGAAGGGGGCCGGCGCGTTGTTCGTTCGCTCTGGGACGCCGTTCGCGCCCCTGTTGTCGGGCGGGGCGCAGGAGCGGGGGAGACGCGGCGGGACCGAGAACGTGGCCGCCATCGTCGGCTTCGCCGAGGCGCTCGCGCTCGCCGAGGCCGAGCGCGAGGCCCACGGCGCACGCCTCGGCGCGCTCCAGCAGCGTCTCGCGGGCCGCCTCCGCGACGCCTTCGGCGCGGCGATCCGGTTCAACACGCCCCTCACCGGCTTCGCCGAGACGGCTGCGCCTGTCGCTTCGCACATTCTGAGCGTCTCGTTCTATCCGGCCGGCGGCGAGGCGCTCGACGGGCAGATGCTCCTCGTCGGCCTCGACCTTGAGGGCGTGTACGTCTCGGCCGGGAGCGCCTGCACATCGGGCGCGCTGGAGCCGAGCCACGTGCTCCAGGCGATGGGCGTGATGCGCGACGCGGCCGGGGCCACGCTCCGCTTCTCCCTAGGCCGCACGACGACCGTAGCCGACGTAGACGAGGCGGCGGACGTTGTCGAGCGCGTCGCCGGTCGTCTCACCGCGGCCTGAGGGACGGTCTGGGGACCGCATCCCTCACCCCAACGTCATCCTGAGCGGAGGCCGTCTTCGGCCGCAGTCGAAGGATCTCGACGCGTTAGATCCTATCGCCGAGCCTGTCGGAGCGGCGTCGAGATCCCTCGACAAGCTCGGGATGACGCTGGATTTGGCTCACACTTGTTGACCTAACAGTCTCTAACGAATCGCACGGACGGTTGTGACCAATCGGCCAACCTCGTCCTTCTGGCAACAGACTCGCTCACCTGGCTTGAACTCCCACTCCTCATCGTCGGGGATGACGGCGTCGGTCGCGATCTCGAACATGTCTGGCTCGAACGCGACTGCACGAACCGGTCGCCAGACGTTGGTGCCCTCGCCGATGAGTCGGATGTAAACCGTGACTTGTTCCATATCGGCGCGACATCAGTTCATGCTCGGGTCGTCGGGGAAGGTCGAGAGGAGGGCGTACTCGCCGCCCATCTGGCGCAGGAGCGACCGCCACAGCGCGTCGTCGCTCTCGGCGAAGACGATGTCGCGGTCGCCGTCGAGCACGATCCACGCGCCGTCGTCGACCTCGGCGTCGAGCTGGCCCGGCCCCCAGCCCGAGTAGCCGACGAAAAAGCGGACGTGCTCCGCGACGACGTCGCCGTGTTCGATGCCGTGGCGCAACTCGTCGAACGCCCCGCCCCAGTAGACGCCGTCGAGCACCGGGAGCGCGCTCTCGACCGAGCCGCCGAACGGGTGGAGGTAGTGCAGCGTGTCCGTTTGCACCGGCCCCCCGAGCCACAGTTCGGCGTCGAACGGGAGCGACTCGGCCGCCGCTTCGGCGAGCGTCAGCCCGGACGGACGGTTGAGGACGAGCCCGAACGAGCCCTCCGTCGAGTGCTCGCACACGAGCACAACGGCGCGCCGGAAGTTGGGGTCCGCCATCGGCGGCTCCGCGACGAGGATGGAGCCGGGAGCGGGCGGGGGACCCGCGTGCGGAGTCTTCGGCATGTCGCGTGGGAGACGGGGATCGGGTCGTAACGAGCCGGGCGCGCCTCGGGTTCGCTGGCTCGGATGGAGCGAGGTGCCAGTATCTTAGCAGGACGATCCGGGATCGCCTCCGGCAGACCGCAAACGGCACACCAAGCGTTCGCAGCACCCCGTTCGCATCTCGGCCCCAACTCTTCCTTTCGACCCCGCTCGCATGACCCGCTTTCGTCCCGCCCTCAGCGCCGGCGTCGGTGCTGGCCTGCTCGCCCTCGGCCTC
>JANPJI010000484.1:0-1574 GCA_031425425.1 Rubricoccaceae bacterium | reverse complement strand
CGGGGGCGGAGCCGCGGCGCTCGTCACGAGCGGGGCGCGGCCGTACCCCCGCCGAGGGGTCCGAACGGGGCAGCGCCCAAGCTAGCCAGCCGCGGCGCAGCGGTTGGTGAAGGCCGAATGCGAAATGCCCGTGCTACCGCTGTGGCAACGCGGCTGCCGCTGGAACGGCTGTGCGGCCGAGCGCCGCGAGAGCGTCCGCGAGCGACCCGTGAACCGTCATCGCCTTGCCGCGGCGCCGGCAAAACGCGGCGAGCATCTGCGAGATGGCCGCGTCGTCCGGGTTGGCACTCCGCACCAGCACATCGCGGCCGGTCCCCGAGGCGACCTCCTCGCGTACGATCGGCTCGACGTCCTCCGGAGCGACGACGTGCGCCCGGACCGCCGAACAGTCCCACACGGCATCGAACCCGTACACCCAGAGAGGGTCCCTGTGGACCGCCTGGACGAGCCGGAGCATGTCGCCGCCGGTCACGACTCCCCACATCCGCGCGTAGGCCAACGTTTCATCCGGATCGACGACGTAGACGAAGGGATCGGGGCGAGAGGACATGAGCATAACCACTTGTTATGGCGAAGGCTGTCCAACCCGACCCGACGATTCAAAGATTCCAGCAGCCGCAGAACGGCTCTCGCGCGCGTAGCCTCCGGATCTTCTCTCCCCTGGTACCGTGGCCCACTCCCCTGGCGATCCCTGGTGGTCGTTCTCCCTCGACCCCGCCGAGCGCGCCGACGCCGAGTCGAACCGGCTCCGCGGTGCGGCCGGTGCCCCGCTCGTCAACGCGCCGGGCGAGGACGGGCGCCTGCTGATCGACTACGCCAGCTACCTCGGCCTCGACGCGCTCCTGGGTGCGCAGCACCCCGCGTCCAGCGTGCCGGACGAGCGGGTGTTCGTGGTCGTCCACCAGCTCTGCGAGCTCGTCTTCAAGCAGATGACGTTCGACCTCGCCGTCGTCGCCGCGACGATGGAGCGGCTGCTGCGCCTTGGGGCGGACCTCCCCGCGATGGCCCTCGCCCGCGGCGAGGTCGACGACGAGGCGTCCGACATCTCCGCCTTCTGGCGGCCGGCGATCACGGCGGCCAACCGGCTCCGCCACGCCGCGCGCCAGATCCTCCCGCCGGTGATGCAGCTCATGGGGCGCGGGGCGGACGACGACGTCCTGTTCTCGCGCGTCGAGTTCGGCTACTTCCGGGCGCACCTCGAGCCATCGTCGGGCTTCCAGACGGCCCAGCTGCGCCTCATCCAGCGCGCGCTCGGCAAGGGACCGCTGCTGGACCTGCGCGTCTTTCCCGGCGGGTCCTACGGGAAACACTACACCGGCTCACCGTGCGGGCACGTCTCGCTCGGCGACCCGGTGATTCTCCGCGACTCGGCCGAGACGGCCGCCCCGCCGCCCGGCACGCCGTCGTGGATGGCGGCCCAGTTGGATTCGCTCGTCCACCTCGTCCTCGCGCAGATCCCCGCGCTCGCCGGCGACGCCCCGGCCCCGCCTACGGTCTCGCGCATCCACGCGGATGACGTCGAGCGCGCCGTCGCCCGGTTCGCGGCGACGCTCGGCCCCGATGCCCCGCCCCAC
>JANPJI010000483.1:0-2465 GCA_031425425.1 Rubricoccaceae bacterium | reverse complement strand
CCCATCTGGCCGTCCGCGGTGATGATCTCGTGCCGCAGGCCGACCGTCCGGAAGGCGTCGAGGACCATGTCCAGTTCGGCGTCCGAGTGCGAGGCCATGTAGCTCGTCCGCATGAGGGCCTGTCCGCGCGGGACCGCCGGCGGGATGACCGGGTTCGAGAAGACGCCGGCCGCGAGGAGGTCCTTCCAGAACGCGAAGCACGTGTACATCTCGCCGATGACGACCGGGATGATGGGCGTCTGGCTGGCCCACACGTCGAAGCCGAGGTCGCGGAAGCCGTCGCGCATGTAGTCCGAGATCTCCGCGAGCCGGTCGAGCAGTTCGGGCTGCTCCTCCAGGATGTCCAGGCACGCGAGGACGGTCGCCACGTTGGCCGGCGGCATCGAGGCGCTGAAGATGTGCGTGGAGGCGGAGTGCCGGATGTAGTCGATGACCGTCGTGTCGCCGACGACGAAGCCGCCGAGGCTGGCGAAGCTCTTCGAGAACGTGCCCGTGGTGAGGTCGACGTCGGCTTCGAGGCCGAACACGGCGGCCGAGCCGCGCCCGCCCGGCCCGATCACGCCGACGGCGTGGGCGTCGTCCAGCATCAGCCCGCAGCCGAACTCCCGGGCGAGGGCCACGAGGCCGGGGACGTCGGCGAGGGTGCCGGACATCGAGAACACGCCGTCGGTGACGATGAACCGGCCCGCGTCGGGGCGCTCCGCGACGGCGCGTTCCAGGAACGTCCGCAGGTGGTCCATGTCGTTGTGCCGGTACCGGATGGTCTCGGCGAGCGAGACGTTCTGGCCGGCGATGATGCACGCGTGGTTGTCCTTGTCCGAGAAGATGAGGTCGCCCTTGCCCGCGATCGACTGGACGACGCCCTGGTTGGTCATGTACCCCGTCGAGAACAGGACGCACGACTCCTTGCGCATGTACGCCGCGAGGCGCGCTTCGAGCTCGAGGTGGAGGTCGAGCGTCCCATTGAGGAAGCGGCTGCCCGTGCAGCCGGTCCCGTACTTGCGGATCGCCGCCTGGGCGGCCTCCTGCACGCGCGGGTCGCTGGTGAGCCCGAGGTAGTTGTTCGACCCGGCCATGATGACCTCGCGGCCGTCGATGATGGCCCGCGTGCCTTCGTTGACCGTGATCGCCCGGAAGAACGGATACAGCCCGGCTTCGGTGACCTTCGCATAGTCGCCGTCGGGCGCGAAGAAGCGCTCGGCCTTGGCGAAGATTGACGGCAGGGCACCGGCTCTGGGAGCCGTGCTGGCGGGAGCGGAAGGGGTCATGGAGTCGCGTTGTCTCGGAGAACCTCCCAAGATAGCCGGCGCGAATGAGCCGTGTTCCGCCGCACGCGCAAAGCCGCCGGGACGACGGTCGCGGCTGCCTACAGGCGCACGCGCAGGGCGAGCGCGCCGGGCGAGGCCCGAACGGCAACGTCTTCGCTCACATCGAACCCGAGAAGCTGGGCGGCGACGTACGCGTCCAGCGCCTGGAGGGCGTAGACGACGCCCACCGCGAGGCCGGCGAGGTCGCGGCGTCCGCGAGTCTGGTTGCGGATGGCGGCCGCCTGGGCGAAGGACGGGCTCCCCGTCGCCTCCCACTCGTCTGCCGCCCCCGACACGTCCGCACACACGTCGCGGAGGGGGACCTCGCGGCAGCCGGCGAAGAGGGCCGAGCGGCGGTAGAGCGTGGTGCGGCGCTGCTGGAGCACGAGCACACCGACGGCCCCGGCGAGTGCCACGGCGATGACCGGGGCCTTGGCCGCCTGCCCGTTCGTGGCCTGTCCCCACCCCGGAAGCAGCAGCGACCGGCGGAGCGCGCGCCCCGGCGACCGGGCGGTGTCGGGCGCGGCGGGAGGCGCGGCGAGGACGGCGGGCGCGGGCCGCGCTGCGAGCGTGTCTGGGGTCTGGGCGGCCGAGGCGTGTGCCGACATGGTGAGCACGGCGGCCAGCCCGACCCGCCGGGCGAGCCCGGACGCCCCCCGCGTCACTGCCCGAGCAGGCGCTCCACGACGCGTTCGAGGTCCTCGGTCGAGTAGTAGGCGACCGAGATGGTGCCGCTGCCGTCGGCGCGGTGGCGGATGGCGACCTGCGAGGCGACGGCCTCGCGGAGCCGGTCCTCGAACGCCCCGACCTGGAGCCGGTCGCGCGGGGCGAGCGCCTCCGCAGCCGGTCTCTCTGCCGGGATCGCGGCCGGGACCTCCGCGACGGGGACAGGGGCGGGCTCGCGGAGCGTGCGGACGCGGCGCTCGACCTCGCGGACCGACAGGCCGTCGTCGAGGATGGCCCGGTGGAGCGCGAGCTGGGCGTCCTCGCTCTCGACCGAGACGAGCGCGCGGGCGTGGCCCGGCGAGAGCGACCCGTCGCGGAGCGAGGCCTGCACGCGCGGCGGGAGCTTGAGCAGGCGGAGCACGTTGGCGATGGCCGGCCGGCTCTTGCCGACCTTGTCGGCCACCTGCTCCGGCGTCAGCCCGACCTCCTCCA
>JANPJI010000482.1:0-2462 GCA_031425425.1 Rubricoccaceae bacterium | reverse complement strand
GCGCTCGGACAACTCGCGCCTGACGGCGCTGACGAAGCCGGGCTGACCGTCGGCACCGTCTTCCGGCAGACGGCGGGGCGCCTCCACACCGGGGCGCCCCGCTCCGTTTCCGGGCGTCCCCCGGTCGAGAGCGGGGCAGGCGTGCGCCGTCGCGCGGTACCTTTACGCCCGCCCAGCTCTACCCGTCATGGCCTCCGACGTCCGCGCCCTGATCGACCGCATCGCGACGGCCCTCGGCCCCGAGGCGACGCCCGAGCGCGTCGAGCGCGTCGCGCGGGCCGTCCTCGACGGCAGCGCGGTTCCTGCTCGCCCCGAGGCGTCCCGGCCCGTGGCGTCCCGACCGGCACCGCGCGCCGACGCCCGCCCGGCCGTCTCGTCGCGCGTGGTCGTGACGGCGTACGGGCACGACACGCCCGGCGTCCTCGCCGCGATCACGGCCGAGCTCTCCGCGGCGGGGGCCAACGTGCTCGACGTGTCCCAGAAGATCCTCCAGGGCTACTTCACCGTCGTCCTCGTCGCCGACTACCCCGTCGGGGCCGACCTCGGCGCGGCCCGCGACCGCCTGAGTGCGCGCGGCGACGCGTTCGGCGTGCGCGTGCTCCTCCAGCACGAGGAGCTGTTCGAGGCGATGCATCGGCCGTGAGCGGGCCAACGGGAAACGGGGAAGGGCCATCGGGGCGCGCTCCGAACGCCTCGCGCCCCGTTCGCAGCTACGAGGATCTCGATGCCTGGCAGATGGGCGTCCAGATCGCGGAAGACACCTACTCAGCGACTCAGGACTTTCCGAAGGACGAGACGTTCGGCCTCCGGTCGCAGATGCGCCGCGCGTCCGTCGCCGTCGCGTCGAACATCGCGGAGGGGTGGGGCCGGAACTCTCGCAAGGACTACGTCCGCTTTCTGAGGATCGCCCGCGGTTCGCTCTACGAACTCAAGACGCAGGTCGAGGTCGCGCGGCGCGTCGGTCTGATGGACCAGGCGACATCCGAGAGACTTCGAGACATATCGGGCCGCGCCGGGCGGGTCCTTCACGGCCTGATCACGTCGCTCGATCCGTAACTCTTCCCCGATGGCCGTTCCCCGATGGCCGTTCCCCAGTCCCCGATGACCCTCAGCCTCGCCGAAGTCCTCGAAACCGTCCAGATGACCGAGGCCGACGCCTTCGACATCCGGACCGTCACGCTCGGCGTGAGCCTGCGCGGGTGCCAGAGCCGCGACGCCGAGAGCACGCGCCAGAACGTCTACGACCGCGTCACGCGGGCGGCCGAGCACCACGTCGCGGCCGCGCAGGCCGTCGAGGCGCTCTACGGCGTGCGCATCGCCAACAAGCGCGTCTCGATCACGCCCGCTGCGCTCGCGTGCGACGGCTTCTCGGCGGCCGACTTCGTGAAGCTCGCTGAGACGCTCGACCGCGCCGCGGCCGAGATCGGGGTCGACTACCTCGCTGGCTTCTCGGCCCTCGTCGAGAAGGGGACCACGCCGGGCGACGCCGCTCTCATCGAGGCGCTCCCCGAGGCGCTCGCCACGACGGCGCGCGTGTGCGGGTCGGTCGCCTGCGGCAGCACGCGCGCCGGGATCAACGCCGACGCCGTGCTCGCCGTGGCGCACGCCATCCTCGGCATGTCGCGGGCGTCCTCTGACCGCGACTCCATCGCGTGCGCCAAGTTCGTCGCATTCTGCAACGCCGTCGGCGACAACCCGTTCGTCGCCGGGGCCTTCCACGGGCCGTCCGAGCCCGCGCTCGCGCTGAACGTCGGCATCTCGGGGCCGGGCACTGTCCTGCGCGCCGTCGAGGCGCTCGGACCGGGCGCGGACTTCGGGGCGGTCACGGACGCCGTCAAGCGGACCGCGTTCAAGATCACGCGGGCGGGCGAGCTCGTCGGCCGGCGCGTCGCCGAGGAGCTCACGCGGCGCACGGGCCAGCCCGTCCCGTTCGGCGTCGTCGACATCTCGCTCGCACCCACCCCTGCCGAGCGCGACTCCGTGGGCGACGTACTCAAAGCGATGGGCCTGCAGGAGGTCGGCGCGCCGGGCACGACGGCGGCCCTCGCGATGCTCAACGAGGCCATCAAGCGCGGCGGGCTCATGGCCGCGCGCCACGTCGGCGGGCTCTCGGGCGCGTTCATGCCTGTCAGCGAGGACACGGCGATGATCGAGGCCGCCGCGGCCGGGCACCTCTCGATCGAGAAGCTCGAAGCGATGTCCGCCATCTGCTCGGTGGGCCTCGACATGGTCGCCATCCCCGGCGACACGCCGGCCGAGACGGTCGCAGGCATCCTGTTCGACGAGTTCGCGATCGGCATGATCAACGACAAGACGACGGCGGTCCGGCTGCTCCCCATCGCGGGCAAGGGCGTCGGCGAGTGGGCCGAGTACGGCGGGCTGCTCGGGCGCGCCCCGGTGATGGCCGTCTCGCAGCTCTCCAGCGCCGTTTTCTCGCGCCGCGGCGGGCGCATCCCCGCCCC
>JANPJI010000481.1:0-11460 GCA_031425425.1 Rubricoccaceae bacterium | reverse complement strand
GGCGAGAGCGCGCTCCGCGAACTCGTCGAGCGCGAGCGCCGGGGCGGCGTGATGCTGAGCGTGTTCGGCGTCGGCACGGGCAACCTCCAGGACGCGCGCATGGAGGCCGTCGCGTCGTGGGGCAACGGGGCCTACAGCTACCTCGACTCGCAGCGCGAGGCCGAGCGCGTGTTCGTCCGCGAGATCGGCGGGACGCTCACGGCCATCGCCAAGGACGTCAAGGTCCAGGTCGAGTTCAACCCGGCGCAGGTCGCCGGGTACCGCCTCATCGGCTACGACAACCGCGCGCTGCCCGACGAGGCGTTCGCCGACGACGCCCGCGACGCGGCCGAGCTGGGCGCAGGCCACCACGTGACGGCGCTGTACGAGGTGATCCCGGCCGGCTCCGACGAGTCCGCCCTGCCGCCCGCGCAGCGGCTCCGCTACCAGCGGCCGACGGAGCGCGCCTCGGGCGACTGGCTCACGGTCCAGCTCCGCTACAAGCCCGCGACCGGTCCGGGCACGTTCGCCGACGAGAGCGTCCTCGTGACGGTCCCGCTCGCCGCGCCCGCCGCCGCGGCGCCCACCGAGGCGATGGAGTGGACGACGGCCGTCGCCGAGGCGGCGCTCGTGCTGCGCCGCAGTGCCCACGCGGGCGCTGCGACGCTCGCCGGAGCCCTCGCCCGCGCCCGCCGGTCCCAGGGGCAGGACGCCGACGGCGACCGGGCCGAGTTCGTGCGCCTCGTCGAGCGCGCCGCGGCGCTGGCGGATGTTGCCGGCGAGCAGGCCCAGCGGCGGTAGCAGGAGAGGGGTCGCGGTGACAACTCGTGACAAACCGGGAGGGCGCGGTGACAGCGGAGGAGGGGCCGCTGGATAGCTTGGCTCCGCCTCAAGAGCCGCCCCTCCCATCGCGTCTGCCCCCGCCGCCCGCCGCCCGTCGACGCTCCGCGCGCTCGCTCTGGCCCTGCTCGCGCTCGCCGTCGTGCCCGCGGCGGCGTTCGTGGCGTTCGAGTGGCGGCTCGCGCGCGAGTCCGAGGCGGCCCTCGCCGCGATCCGCGACGAGCAGCTCGACGCGCTCCTGTTCTCGGTCAACCAGCACGCGTGGGACGTGACGAATGCCTGGGCGGGGCGGCTCCAGGCCGTGCCCGGCATCTCGCGCCCCGGCGACGGCTACGCCATCAGCTACGAGACGTGGGTCGGCATCCGGGCGCTGTTCCGCGCCGTGCCGGCTGTCGAGACGGTCCTGTCGTTCGACACGGCGCTCGCCGAGGGTGGTGCCGCGACGTTCCGCGACGACGGAGCGGCGACGGCCGCCGCGTTCCGCGCGGCGTACGGGCCGGCGCGGGCGCGGCGGCTCGTCGAGCGCCGCGCGGTCGGCTACCGCCAACTCGACCCCGTCTCGCTCCCCGGCGGGCGCCTCGCGCTCGCCTTCACGGTCGACGCTGCGGAGGACGCCCGGGCGGCGGGGACGGCCCCGCGCCTGATCGCGCTCGTGGTCGCGCCGGGTCCGTTCGTGGACTACGTCGTGATGCCGAAGCTGCGCGAGGTGAGCCGCGGCGGGCTCGTCCTCGGCGTCTTCGCCGACACCGCCGCCACCCCGCTCGCGTCGACCGGCCCGCTGACGCGGGCGGGCGTCGAGCGCGAGCGCCCGCTGTGGCTGCTGCCGGCGCACACCATCGGCGTCCGTCCGTCCGACCGCTCGGCCGAGGCCGTCGGGCGCCGCCGCCGCCTGCAGGGCCTCGGCCTGCTCGCCGCCGTGACGGCCGTGCTCGGCCTCGGCGGGGCGTTCGCGTGGCGCAGCGTCCGCCGCGAGGTCGAGGTGGCGCGGCTGCGCGAGGACTTCGTGTCCAACGTGTCGCACGAGCTGCGGACGCCCCTCGCCATGATCCGGCTCTACGCCGAGACGCTCGCCGCGGGGCGCATCCCGACCGAGGCGCGGCGGCAGCAGTACGTCGAGACGATCGTGACGGAGAGCGAGCGCCTGAGCCGGCTCGTCGACAACGTGCTCGCGTTCAGCCGGTCCGACCACGGCGACCGCGCGGCGGCGCTCCGCCCCCTCGACGTCGGCGCACTAGCTGCGGGCGTCGCCGAGCGCTACCGGCCCGTCCTCGCCGCGTCCGGTGTCGCGCTCACCGTCGACGCCGCGGCGGGCCTGCCGCCGGTCTCGGCCGACGCCGACGCGCTCGCCGAGGCGCTCGTGAACCTCCTCGACAACGCCGCGAAGTACGGGGTCGCAGCCGCGACAACGCCTGCCGGACCGGACGAGGCGCGGAGCGGTGAGGTCGCTCTGACCGTCCGAGCCGACGCCCGCCGCGTCGTGGTCGAGGTCGCGGACCGCGGCCCGGGCCTCGCCGCCGCCGACCGCGAGCGCGTCTTCGAGCCGTTCGTCCGCGTCCAGGCCCCGTCCGCCGACGGCCTCGCGCACACCGCCCGTGGCACCGGCCTCGGGCTCGCGCTCGTGCGCCGCATCGCCGAGGCGCACGGCGGTACGGCGACGGCCCATGCCCGCACGGGCGGCGGCGCCCTCTTCCGCCTCACCCTTCCCGCTGCCTGACCCGATGCCAGACTCTGCCCCTCACATTCTGGTCGTCGAGGACGAGCGCGCGATGCGCGAAGGCCTCCGCGACAACCTCGAGTTCGAGGGCTACACCGTCGACGAGGCAGCCGACGGCGACGCGGGCCTCGCGCTGATCCTCGCCGGACCCGCATCGGCCGCCCCGTACAGCCTCGTGATCCTCGACGTGATGATGCCCCGGCAGTCCGGTTTCGAGGTTCTCAAGGCGGCCCGCGCGGCGGGCGTCCGCACGCCCGTCGTGCTGCTCACGGCCAAGGGCGAGGAGATCGACACGGTCCGCGGGCTCGAGTTCGGGGCCGACGACTTCATCACCAAGCCGTTCTCGCTGCGCGAGCTGATGGCGCGCGTCCGCGCCGTCCTCCGGCGGACGCAGGTCCCGCTTGAGGCGGCGTCGTCGACCGCGGCGGTCGGGCGTCTCGCGGTCGACTTCGCGGCGTACACGGTCACGTGCGACGGTGCCCCGGTGCCGATGACGCACCTCGAGGTGGAGGTGCTGCGCTACCTCGTCGGCCGCGCCGGGGCCGTCGTGAGCCGCGACGCCCTTCTGACCGACGTCTGGGGCTACGACGCGCAGCCGACGACGCGGACGGTCGACAACTTCGTGCTGAAGCTGCGCCAGAAGCTCGAGCCCGACCCGGCTCGGCCCCGGCACCTGCTCACGGTCCACGGCGTGGGCTACAAGTACGTCCCATGATCGTGTCCCGCCCGGACGTGCTCCGCCGCGTCCTCCTCGCCGCGCTCGCGCTCGCAGCGTTTGTGGCCGTCGCTCGGTGGCTCCCGTCCGGCTGCGCCGGCGCGCCGGGTGGCTGGGCCGACACGCCCAGCGACGGGCCAGCGGAGTTCCCGACCGGACCTGCCGTACCAGCGGCTCCCCAGAGCGCCCGCTACACGACCGTGCTCGACCTCGCCGGGCCGTGGCAGATCCGCCTCGGCGACGAGCCCGCGTGGGCCGCGCCCGTCGTGCCCGGAGCCGACACGGCGGCGTGGCAGAGCGTGCCCGTGCCGGGCGCGTGGGAGGACGCCGGCCTGTGGGGCTACGACGGCTTCGCGTGGCTCCGCCGCACGTTCCGCCTCCCGCCCAGGGCCGGCGGCGACGGCCGCCCGCTCGTGCTCCGCATCGGCCGCGTCGACGACGTCGACGAGGTGTTCCTCAACGGGCAGCGCGTCGGCGCGACGGGCACGATGCCGCCGGACTACGCGACGGCCTACTTCCACATGCGGGCCTACTTCCTGCCCGCCGAGGCGCTCCGCGACGGCCTCAACACGATCGCCGTCCGCGTCTACGACGGCGAGCTCTCGGGCGGCATCGTCGCCGGGCCGGTCGAGATCGCCGTCGCCGCGGCGGGCACGTCGCCGGGCACGCCGCTCGTGGCCGACCTCGCCGGCCGCTGGCGCGCCGCGCCCGGCGACGACCCGGCCCGCGCTGCGGCCCGCTTCGACGACCGCGCGTGGGCCGAGCTCACCGTGCCCGAGCGCTGGGAGAGCCAGGGCTACCCGGACGCCGACGGCTTCGCGTGGTTTCGCCGCTCGGTTGCGCTCACGCCCGCCGAGGCCGCGCAGCCGCTCGTGTTCGTCGCCGGGGCCATCGACGACCTCGACGAGGTGTTCGTCAACGGCGTCCGCATCGGCGGGACGGGCCTGCCGGGGCGCGGCGGCCAGCCGGCCGTCGAGGGCAGCGAGTGGCAGCAGCCGCGGGCGTACACCGTCCCGCCGGGCGTCCTCCACGCGGGCCGCAACACCGTCGCCGTGCGCATCTACGACGGCCTCTACGACGGCGGGATCGTCCAGGGGCCGGTGGGCTTCGCCGCGCCCGACGCGGCGCGCACCTTCGCCCAGATCCTCGGCGGTGACAGCACCTTCGTCCAAAGCCTCGGCGGTGACATCCGGTGACGAGACGGGACGGAGCGGTGACGGACGCGCACAGGCGCGTGACAGCGGCCCCGGCGGATCTCCCGACACTGGGATCACTCCCCACCGGCGCTCCGCCGCCGCCGCCATGACCCGCTTCGCCGCCCTCGCTCTCGCCCTCGTTGGCTTCGCCCTCCCCTTTGGGGTTCTCGCCGCGCCCGCCGGCGCGCAAACTCTCCTCGCCGCCGCGACGCCTGCGCCGCTCACCGCATCGCCTGCTACGCTCGCCGACTTCAGCGACCGCGCCGAGAGCCTCGTCGCCGGCTGGCAGCGGAACGACGTCGCCCCGACGGTCGCCGCGTTCTCAGACGCGTTCCGCGTGCCCGGCGGCGTCGCCGTGCCGCGCGTCGTCCGCGCCCTCACGCGCCGCCACGGGGCCGTCGCCGTGGCGACCGCCGAGGCGACGACGCTGCGCGCGGACGGCCACACCGAGACGGTCGTCGCCGTCCGCTTCGCCCGCGGGGCCGAGCGCCTGCGCTTCGTGTGGGGCACCGACGGTGGGCTGCGGACCGTCGCCCGCGCCGCCCGCCCGGCTCCGGCTCTCGCCACCGCGTGCCGCGGCTGACGCCTCGACTGCTTCCTCGTCCTTCTTCCTCCCGATTCTCAGCTTCGATGCCCCGCCTTCTCCTCGCCCTCGCCGCTCTCGTCGCTCTTTCCACGTCCGCCTGCGCCCAGCTCCGGTCCGACCTCCGCGTCCCGTCGGGCGAGCAGTTCGAACTCGACGGGACCGACGCCGGGGCCTACACGGTCGCGGCTCGCAACGTCGGCCCGGTCCCGGTGGCGGTCGTCGAGCGCTCGCGCGACGGGCGGCGGACGGCCCGCGGAACGCTCGCCACGGGCGCGTCGACGCGGCTGCGCCTCGCGCCAGGCTCGACGGTCGTCGTCGTCAACCGCAGCGCCCGCGAGGCGCGCCTCGACGTGCGCGTCACCGGCGACACCGACCTCGGTATGGGCTACGTCGCGGCCGAGGCGGCGGGTGCGCCGGCCGACGCCCCGAAGTAGCGCAGCCGGGCTCGCGCGCACCCTCTGCACACCGGGGTTGGAGCCGGGCGCGTTCGGGCCGATACTGCCCCGTCTCGCTCCGCCCCGCCGTGCCCTCGCCGCCCCTCATCTCCCGCCCGGGTCCGCCCGGAGCCTCCGGGCACTCCGGCTCGCGCCACGTCCGCCCGCAGCGCTCGGCCCGCGTCGACGCCCGGCGGCGGACGCGCAACCCGCTCCGGCGGTGGTGGCGCCGCGCGACCGACCCGCAGCGCCACGCGCTCGCGCGGGCGTGGACCGTCGTCGCCGGAGTCGTCGGGTCCGGGATCGCCCTCGGCGTGCTCGCCGCGCTCGGCGTCGGCGTCTACGCCGCCAGCCTCGTCGCTCGAACGCCCGACGCGTTCGCGCTTTCCGAGGCGACCCAGGCGCAGCCGTCCGTCGTCTACGCCGCCTCGGGCGAGCGGCTGACGCAGTTCGAGCCCCACTTCCAGGAGTGGGTGCCGCTGGACTCGATCCCCGGCCCTCTCGTCGACGCGCTCATCGCGACCGAGGACCGCCGCTTCTACGAGCACGGCGGCGTGGACATCCGGCGGACCGTCGGCGCGCTCTGGGCGACGGCGCGCGGACGTCGCGAGGGCGGCTCGACGATCACGCAGCAGCTCGCGCGCAACCTGTTCCCGGCCGAGATCGGGCGCGTCTCCACGCCCGAACGCAAGATCAAGGAGATGATCGCGGCGCGGCGCATCGAGCGCGACCACACCAAGCGCGAGGTCCTCGAGTCGTACCTCAACACGGTCCCGTTCCTGTACAACGCCCACGGCGTCGAGATGGCCGCGCGGACGTACTTCGGGACGCACGCGCCCGAGCTGACCGTCACGCAGGCCGCGACGCTCGTGGCGATGCTCAAGGGGCCGTCCGAGTACAACCCCGTCCGCCACCCCGACGCCGCGCTGCGCCGCCGCAACCTTGTGCTGCGGCTGATGGAGGAGCAGGGGATGCTCACGCTCGCCGAGGCCGCCGAGGCGCGCCAGAGCCCGCTCGGGGTGACGCTCCAGCAGCAGCCGGGCACCTACAGCGCCGCCCCGCACTTTACCGCGGCCGTCCGCCGCGTCGTCGAGGCGTGGGCGACGACGCGCGGCTACGACGTCGAGCGCGACGGGCTCGTGATCCGGACGACCCTCCAGATGTCCGCCCAGCGCGCCGCCGTGGCGGCCGTGGCCGAGCGCGCGGGCCGCCTCCAGGCGACCGCCGACCGCGAGTGGAGACGCGGCCCGCCGAATGCCGCGCTCGACGCCGCCCTCGCCCGGACGGCCGCCTACGCCCGTGCCCGCGAAGACGGCCAGAGCGCGGCCGAGGCGCTCGCCGCGGTTCGCGACGACCGCGCGCTCGTCGACTCGGTCCGGACCCGCGTGATGCGCGTCGAGGAGGCGCTCGTCGCCATCGAGCCGGCGACCGGGGCCGTCCGCGCCTACGTCGGCAGCCGCGACTTCGGCGCGGACGAGTTCGACCACGCGGGCGTCGCCAGGCGTCAGCCGGGGAGCACGTTCAAGGCGTTCGTCTACGCGGCCGCGCTCCAGCGCGGCTACGCCCCCTCAGACGAGGTCGAGGGCGGGTCTGCGGCCGTCCGCCTCGGCGACGGCACGACGTGGCGCCCCGAGGGCGGATCTTCGGGCGGCACCCTCGCCGACGCGATGGCCTTCTCCAAGAACGCCGTCGCCGTGCGGCTCACGCAGGAGGTCGGCCCGAGCCGCGTCGCGCTCGTCGCGCAGCGGATGGGCATCGCGAGCCCGCTCGACGTCGTGCCGTCGATCGGCCTCGGCACGAGCCCGGTGACGCTGCTCGAGATGGTCGGCGCGTACGGGACGATCGCCAACGACGGGCTCGTCCGCACGCCGCGCCTCGTCACGCGCATCGAGACGGCCGCGGGGCAGGTCCTCGAGACGTTCGCGGGCGAGGGCACGCAGGCGCTCACGCGCCGCGACGCGCGCCAGCTGATCGACATGATGCGGGGCGTGATCGACCGCGGGACGGGCACAGACCTCCGCGCGATGGGCGCGACCGGCGACCTCGCCGGCAAGACGGGCACGACGCAGCGCTACGCCGACGGCTGGTTTATCGCCATGCGGCCGGGCATCGTCGTCGGCGCGTGGGTCGGCTTCAACGACCAGCGCGTCGCCTTCCGCTCGATGGCCACAGGGGCAGGCGGCGCGACGGCCCTCCCGGTCGTCGGGGCGTTCCTGCGGCGCGTCCAGGGAAACCTGCCCGACGTCCGCTTCCCCGGACCGGACGCATTCGAGGACCCGTATGCCGCCTCCGCCGCGCCCGACGACTCGACGTTCGGCGAGGAGCCCGCCTACACCGACGACGCCGCGCCCGAGTGGGCTCCGCCCGAGGACCCGTGGGACCCGGCCGAGGACCCCGAGCCGAACGTCGAGCGGACGGAGGCGGAGCGCCCGCCGCTGCGCTCGGAGATCGAGTCCGACGACCGCTCACGCCGCGCCCCGCCACGCCAGGCCCCGGCGCGGACGACCCGGCCGAACGAGGCGGGCGCGGGCGACCCGAAGGACTGAGGAGGATGGAGCCAGTGGCCAGTGGCAACTGGCAAACGTCGAGGGCACCTCGCGTGCCGCAGCGCGTACGCCGACGCCTTCTCTGCCACTGGCCCCCGCGGATCTCCGATCCGCACCACTGGCACGCCGCTGCCGCAGGCAGCCAGCCCATGCCCCGCGTCCTCCTGTTCACCGGCAAAGGCGGCGTCGGCAAGACGACCTGCGCCGCGGCGACGGCAATCGCCTGCGCCGCGCGCGGCCAGCGCACGCTCGTCCTCTCGACCGACACCGCGCACTCGCTCGCCGACGCGCTCGACCTCCCGCTCGGACCCGAGCCCCAGACCGTCGCCGAGAACCTCGACGCGATGGAGGTCGACATGTACTACTCGATGCGGATGTACTGGGGCAACATGCGCGAGCTCGTCCGGACGGTGCTGCGGTGGCAGGGGGCCGAGGCGGTCGCGGCCGAGGAGATGGCGGCCCTGCCGGGCATGAGCGAGGGCTCGGCCCTGCTCTGGCTGGACAAGTTCTACACCGAGGGCCACTACGACACCATCGTCCTCGACGCCGCGCCGACCGGCGAGACGCTCACCCTGCTCACGCTGCCGCAGGTGACGCAGTGGTGGCTCCAGAAGGCATTCCCGCTCCAGAAGCGCGCCATCCAGACCGTCGGCTACGCCGTCCGCAAGACGACCGGCATCCCGCTCGACAAGGGCTATGCCGAGCTTGACGCCCTCTTCGGCAAGCTCGCCGACGTCCAGAAAATCATGCAGGACCCGGCCATCACCTCGGCGCGCCTCGTCATGAATCCCGAGCGGATGGTCATCCAGGAGGCCCGCCGCGCGCACACGTACCTCCAGCTCTACGGCTACGGCGTCGACGCGGCGATCGTGAACCGGGTCGTGCCAGAGGACGACGCCGGCGGCGTGATGGCGAAGTACGTGAAGGCGCAGGCGGGCTACCTCGACGAGATCGCGGACACGTTCGCGCCGCTCCCCATCCTGCACGTGCCGCACCTCGGCGAGGAGGTCTTCGGGCTGGACCTGCTCCGGCGCATCGGCGACGGCCTCTACGGCGAGGCCGGAAGCGAGGGCGCGCGAGACCCCGCCGCCGTCTTCCACGCCGAGCCGACCTACACCGTCGAGCCCGCGGGCGACGCCTACACGGTCTCGATCCGCGTGCCGTACACGACCGACGACGATGTCGAGGTGGAGGCGTTCGGCGACACGTTCGTCGTGAACGTCCGCAACCAGCGGCGCAACGTGATGCTGCCGGCCTTCCTGGCCTACTACCGCCTCGCCTCGGCGACCGTGGACGACGGCTGGCTGCGCGTCCGCTTCGAGCCCGGGGAATAGCGCACTACATTCGCTCCCGACTCTCCCTGGCACTGCGATGAACTGGCGCGACCACATCTCCGTCGACCCGCTCGTCTGTCATGGCGCGGCGGTCGTCCGCGGCACGCGCGTGCCGGTCTCCGTCGTCCTCGACAACCTCGCGGCCGGCCTCACGGCTGAGGAGGTCGGGGAGAGCTACCCGGCCGTCTCGGCCGTTGCGGTCCGCGCGGCGCTCGCCTACGCTGCGGACCTGGCGAGCGAACGGAGCGTCGCCGTCCCGGCCTGACAGTGCGGTTCAAACTCGACGAGAACCTGCCGGTGGAGGCGGCCGCCGTCCTCCGCGCCGCGGGCTACGACGCCGCGACGGTGGCCGAGCAGGGGCTCTCGGGCGAGCCAGACCCGGCCATCGCGGCCGTCTGCCGGGTCGAGGCGCGAGTGCTCGTGACGCTAGACACGGACTTCGCGGACCTCCGCACGTACCCGCCGGAGGACCAGGCCGGTCTCATCGTGCTTCGTCTCCAGCAGCAGGACCGCCCGCATGTTGTGCAAGTTATCCGTCGTCTGCTCCCACTGCTCGTCACGGAGCCTCTCGGCGGCCATCTCTGGATCGTAGACGAGAACCGGATTCGAATCCGCGGTGCCGGGCGGCCGTCGTGAACGTCCGCAACCAGCGGCGCAACGTGATGCTGCCGGCCTTCCTGGCCTACTACCGCCTCGCCTCGGCGGCCGTCGAAGACGGCTGGCTCCGGTCCCGCTTCGAGCCCGAGGCGTGACCGGGCAGCCGCGGCGCCCTACGTTGGGAACACCAACCGCCTGCTGCCATGCGCCACGCTCTGCTGCTGTTCGCCCTCGCCCCCCCCGCCGCAGCCTCCGCGCAGGTGGTCGTCTCCGTCTCGACCGACCGGGCGGTCTACACCACGACGGACACGGTCCGCGTCGCCATCACGGCGACGAACTCGACCGCCGGGTCGGTCACGCTCCGGTTCGGCAGCGGGCACCAGGGGGACTTCGAGCTGAACGGCGTGTCGAGTTCGTGCGGGTGGATCGCCACGTCCACGGAGCTCACGATCGAGGCGGGCGGGAGCGTCACGTGGGGTGGGCCGGACGACGCGCGGCCCGCCGGCGGAGTCGGCTGCTGGGACTTTGTGCCGGGCTACACCTTCTATCCAGTCCTCGCGCCCGGGACGTACACCGTCCGCGGCGTCGTCGGGGGATTCGGGGACCCGGTCTACGGCGAGGCCACCACGACGATCACGGTTGTGGCCCCACCGCTTGCGGCTGAGAACGGTGAAGAGCAGACTGAGGAGGCGCTCCGGGTCGTCGGGCCGAACCCGGCGCGCGGGGCGGTCACCGTCGCGCTCCAGAGGCAGTTCGCTGAGGCCGGCCCGCTCACCGTCGTCGACGCGCTCGGGCGCATCGTGCAGACGGTCCAAATACGGGCCTCGGCCGGCGAAACGCGCGTCGCGCTCGATATCCGCGGGCTCCCTGCAGGGGCCTACAGTGTGCACGTCGTCGGCCGGTCCGCCGTCGCCGCCCGCTTCGTCGTTGCTCCATGACCGCATGGATTGTCCGCCTCGCCACGCCCGAGGATGCCGCCGCGGTCGCGGCGATCTACGCGCCGGTCGTCCGCAACACGGCGATCTCGTTCGAGGTCGAACCGCCCGATGCGGCCGAGATGGCGGCCCGCATCGCGGCGACACTCCCCGCGCGCCCGTGGCTCGTCGCTGAGGACGATGGCGAGATCCTAGGCTACGCCTACGCCGGGGCGCACCGGGCGCGAGCGGCCTACGCGTGGTCCGTCGAGCCGTCCGTCTACGTCGCCGCGGCGGCGCGCGGGCGGGGCGTCGGGCGGGCGCTGTACGCCGCTCTGTTCGCCGTCCTGCGCGTGCAGGGCTTCGCAAACGCCTACGCCGGGGCGACGCTTCCCAACGACGCCAGCGTCGGGCTGCACCGCGCGATGGGCTTCGCGGACATCGGCGTGTTCCGCCACGTCGGCTTCAAGCACGGCCGCTGGCACGACGTCTGGTGGGGTGCCCTCGACCTGCTCCCGGACCGAGCCGGGTCGCCGGCTGCCCCGCTCTCGCTCACCGCCCTCGCTACGGACGGCCGCCTCGCGGCCGCGCTCGGCACCGCCGTC
>JANPJI010000480.1:0-3895 GCA_031425425.1 Rubricoccaceae bacterium | reverse complement strand
GCGCAGACGTGATCACGAGGCGGTCCTCCGAAACGCCGAAGGTGTTGTACCCGCCCCCCTCGCCGAGCGCGAGCGAGTACGCCGCCTCGCCCCCCCGCGGGACGCTCACCTCGACGAGGTAGGTCGTCGGGCCGACGTCGTAGCCGTTGAAGAAGCCGGCGACGGTGCCGTTGTGCGACGATGTCGCGGGCGTGTACGTGAACGTCAGCGTCTCGGTGAGGCCGGACGACGCGGGCGTCGTCTCGGTGCAGCCGCCGGAGCCGTCACCGCATCCGAACGACCGTTCCCACACCCACGTCCCGGCGAGGAGCGCCGGATCCCCCGAGAGGCCGTCAAGCCCCGTGAAGTCGGGGCCACCGCCGTCGCACGCAGCGCACGTGGCGAGAAGCGCGCGGACGAGCGCGAAACGGGACATGCCGGCGCGGGCGGGTGAGGGCTGGCAACATCGTTACCGGGCGCGTGCCGGTCAAGCCTGGCCGGCGTGCCCCGTGCTCGCCCCGCCGGTCAGGGCTCGATGACGACGGGCGTCCCGACGCCGACGAACTCCCACAGCTCGTCCATGTGGACGTTGCGGAGCGCGACGCAGCCGCGCGTCCACGCTTCGCGGCGGCCCGAGCCGGAGCCGTGGATCTCGATCATGCCGCCGAGGCGCGTGCCCATCGGCGGCGAGACGCCCTCGGCGTCGGCGCGGACGATGGCCTGGTACTGCGCCTCGTCGATGATCCCCTGGTCGAGCCCGCGCAGCGCGTGGACGGGGTTCGGGTACGACAGCACGAACGCGCGGTAGTACGACGACCGGTCGTTCCGGCGGACGACGTGGAACACGCCCTCGGGCATCCGCCACTGCTCGCGCTCGTCGAGCCCGGACCGGCGCACCTTGTCGCCCTCCGAGAGCGCCACGTCGGCCGGCAGCTCGCGCACGAGGTCGGCCCCGCGGTAGACGTACATCGTCCGGTCGGATTTGTCCACGCGGACCCACACGTTCGACAGCGCCGAGGCGCGGACGAACCCGCGCGTCCCGCCGAACTGGACCTCGCGCCAGTCGAACCCGCCCACGAGCGTGTCGGCCAGCACGCGGACGCCCTCGCGCAGCCGGAGCGTCCCGATGGCCGCCGCCGAGGCGGCCGGGGCCGCCCGGATCGCCGTACCCGGCTCGACGACGTAGTACGCCGGTGCCTGCGACACGTCGAGCGCGCGGCGGGCGACGGCGGCGCGGGGACCCGCTGCGGAGGCGTAGTCCTGCGCGCCGGCAATCGGCGCGGCGGCGAGCGCGGCGGCGCAGGCGGCGAGGGCGAACGGGCGGAGGAGAGGCGTCATCGGACCTACGGGCGGGGCTCCAAGGTATCGGCAGGCGGCACGGACAGGAAAGCCGCCGACGCAATCGGCACGCGATTTCCGCCCTGGCGACGCACGAACGGCGTGCCCGAGTGCTCTATTTGTGCGGGACGCCGTTTCGCTCCAGGCACAGCGCGAAGGCCTCCTCGACGCCATCCATCGCGGCCCCGGCCGTGACAAGGTCGGCGGCGGCCTGCGCTTCGGCGTCGCCGTTGGCTGGCGCGACGCCAAGCCCGACGGCGCGCATCGCTGCGGCGTCGCCCACGGTGTCGCCCACGAACGCGATCTCGTCGAGGTCCAGGGTCTCCGCCGCGGCGAGCCACTCGATGGCCCGGACCTTCGTCAGCGCGAGCGGGACGACGTCGACGGAGTGGGGCGTCCGGTAGGCGACGAGGCCGGGCGTGTGGTGGGCCACGAAGGCCTCGACAGCGGGCAGGAACGCGTCGCACTCGCCGACGACCGGGCTCACGACGCCGGCCTGCGAGCGCTTGCCGTAGTCGAACGAGACGGTCGGCGAGTGCGGCACGACGTGGCCGAGCAGGAAGGCCCGCACCGCGGCGAGGTCGGCCTCCACGGCCGGCGTGAGGGCCGGATTCCAGGCGATGCGGGCCGTGGGGAGGTCGAAGCGTCCGCCGCCGCTCTCGAACAGGGCCGGCGCGCGGAGCCCGAGCGCCTGGGCTGTCGCCTCGACGTAGGCATAGCTGCGCCCCGAGCACAGGCCGATGCGCGGCACGCGGGCGTCGGTCTCGGCCGCCTCGATCCAGCCGCGCAGGCGTGCGAACGCGTCGAGGCGGAACGGCGTGTAGGGCTCGGACAGGCAGCCGTCGATGTCGGCGAGGAAGAGGCGGATCACGGGGATTGGGGATGGGGAAAGATCGCCACCGGGATACCCGGACCGGTGGGCAGTGGCCAGTGGCAACTGGTCCCAGACAGGCACCCGTAGGGGCACAGCTTGCTGTGCCCTCGCCTCGCCGCGACGCCATCCGCGCCACGAGGCGTTCAGGACACGGCAGGCCGCGGCGGTCAGTCCACGTCCAGCAGCACGCCGACGGGCCACACGTCCGGCCGCACCGCGCCGGGCATCGCGACGCGCCCCGCCGCGAGGCGCACGACGCGCTCGGCCCCGTCCTGGCGCACGAGCAGGTCCACGGGCAGATCGGCGAGCGTTCCGCCGTCGCCCGCGAGCGTCCACGAGAGCGTCCGAGTGCCGCGGTCCCACCGGGTGTGCAGGCGCGGGATCGCCGTCCCGTATACCCAGTAGGCGAACAGCGCGCCGAGGTCCTGGCCGGACGCCCGCTCGACCGCGCCCCGAAAGGCGGCCGTCGAGACGGAGCCGCCGGCGCGACAGGACTGAATCCCGCGCAGCGCGCGCCAGAACGCCCGCTCGCCGACGCGCAGCCGGATCAGGTGCAGCACGGCCGCGCCCTTGTTGTAGGGCGTGAGCGACAGCGCGTCTTCGGGCCGGCCGAGCGCCTCGGGGACGAGCCGCCGCCGCGCGTCCTTGGGCGTCGTCTCGCGGACGAGCCGGGCGAGGTGGCGCAGGCGCGTGTCCGGCCCGTCGAGCCGGCCGAGCGCCTCGGCGGTGAGGTACGTCGCCGGCCCCTCGGCGAGCCACAGGTCCCCCCAGTCCGCCGGGGCGACGGCGTTGCCCCACCACTGGTGGACGAGCTCGTGGACGGCCACCTCCTCGATCGGGGTCCGCCCCTCGGCCGTCTCGCGGTACAGCGCGGCTCGGATGAACGGGGCCGCCGCGTTCTCCATCCCGGCGTACGAGATCGGCACCTCGACCGTCGCAAAGGTGGCGTACGGGTACGGCCCGAGGAGGGCGGCGAGCGTGTCCAGCACCGCCGCGATGCGGCGCAGGCCGGGCGCACCGCCGGCATCGGCGGCGAGAAGCGCGTGGCGAACCGGCACGGACGCGCTCCCGTCTCGGACCGTTACGAACTGTCCCACCGCGAACGCCGCTGTGTACGAAGGAGCGCCGGCCGGGAGGACCGACCGAACCGTCCGCTGCCCTGCGGCTACCGAATCGAGGACCGTCTCGCCAGTCAGGACCACGTCGTAGGCGGCGGGCACGACGACCGTCAGGTCGAGTGCGAACGGGTCGGACGGGTGGTGGACAGCCGGGAGCCAGCCTGCGGCCCGGTCCGGCCAGCCGTCGGTAAACACGACGCGCTGCCCGGCCGCCTCGGCGGCGTAGAGGCCCGCAGCCGGCACGCCCCCGTACGCCACATCGACCGTAGACGTGCGCGCGCCGGGCTCGACCGGCACGACGAGCGCGTCGCCCTCGCGAACCACGGCGGCGGCCTGTCCATCCACGCGCACCGACGAGACGGCGAGCGCGTCGTCGAGGCCGAGCAGGAGCGTGTCGAGGCGACCGGTGTGCCCGACGACGAGAGTGGCGGTGGCGCGGATGGTGAGCGTTGGCGGGTCCAGAACGAGGCGCAGGCGGACGCTCTGCACGTCCACGCCCGGCTGGGGCGCGGGCACCTCGACGGGGTCGGCGGGCGGCGCGGCGCGGCACGAGGCGAGCGCCAGGGCTGCGGCGAGCGCGGCACGC
>JANPJI010000479.1:0-5005 GCA_031425425.1 Rubricoccaceae bacterium | reverse complement strand
CGGGGGGTCGTCGACGAGGCCCTCGCAGAGCGGCGGGCGGCCGTCCCCGCTGCCGAGGGGCGCGTCGGAGCAGCCGTCGAGGCGTTCGCGGGAGTGGCGGCCCGGCTCTCCCGTGAGCGCCTCGTCGACGACCTCCGGCGTCAGGCCGAGCAGACGAGGCGCTCGGCCGTCGCCGCCGTCTGCGGGCGTTGCGCCGACCCGGCCTGCCTCGACGAGGCGACGCCGGTCGGCCTACGGCCTGGACCGGGGCCGTGCAGCGACCCCGAGCGCCTCACGCAGACGCTCACGACGCGGCTGCTCCACGATCTCACGCGTGGGTTGCGGACCGGCGCCGGCGCCATCGACGACGCCACACTGCGCCGGCTGTTCGCGCTCGATGCGCCGCCTTCGCCGCATGCGTGACGACCGCCCGCTCCGCCTCGGCACCCGCACGTCGCCACTGGCGGCGTGGCAGGCCGAGCACGTCGCCGCGGGCCTGCGCGCCGCGTGGCCCGGCCTGGAGGTCGAACTCGTCCCGTTCGTGACCGAGGGCGACCGCAACCTCGCGCAGCCGCTGCCCGAGATCGGCGGCAAGGGCGTCTTCACGGTCGAGATCGAGCGGGCGCTCCGCGACGGCCGCATCGACCTCGCCGTCCACTCGCTCAAGGACCTCCCGACGGACGACCCGGCGGGCCTCACGCTCGGCGCCGTTACGGAGCGCGAGGACGCGCGCGACGCCTGGGTCTGCCCCGCCGGACACACCCTCGCCGACCTGCCCACGGGCGCCGTCGTCGGCACGAGCAGCCTCCGCCGCGCGTCGCAGCTCTTGCGCCTGCGGCCGGACCTCGACATCCGCTCGATCCGCGGCAACGTCGAGACGCGTATCCGCAAGGCCGAGAGCGCAGCCTACGCCGCGACCGTCCTCGCCTGCGCCGGCCTCTCGCGTCTCGGTCTGATGGAGCGCGCGACGGCCCTGTTCTCGTTCGACGATATGCTGCCCGCGCCGGGCCAGGCTTCCCTCGCCGTTCAGGTGCGCGCGGGCGATGCGGGCGTCCTCGGGCGCGTCGCCGCCCTCGACCATGAGCCGACGCGCGCCGCCGTCACGGCCGAGCGGGCCTTTCTCGCCGCCCTCGGCGGCGGGTGCAGCGCGCCCATCGCCGCGCTCGGGACGGCGACCGCAATGGGCCTGCACCTCCGCGGCCGCATCGTCGCGCTCGACGGCTCCCGGACGGTCGAGGCCGAGGCGACCGCACCCGGCCACGGCGCCGACGCGGCGGTCGGTCTGGGCCGACGCGTCGCCGAGCAGGCACTCGCTGGTGGCGCCCGCGCCCTGCTGCCATGACGGTTGCGCCCGACGAGACGCCTCGGGGGACGCTTCACGGCCAGCGCGTCGTCGTGACGCGTGCCGAGGAGCAGGCGGGTCCGCTCGGAGACGGCCTGCGAGCGCGCGGCGCTGTCGCAGTTCTCGTCCCCTCAATCCGCTACGAGCCCGCCGACGCCGGCCTGCTCGCGGACGCCGCGCGCGCCATCGACGGTGCCGCGTGGGTCGTCTTCACGAGCCCGACTGGCGTCGCCGCCGGAGGTGCCGCGCTCCGGGCAGCGTGGCCCGGCGGGCTGCCCGCAGGCGTCCGCGTCGCGGCCGTCGGGCCGGGCACGGCTGCCGTGTGCGAGCTCGCCGGCTTCTCGCCAGACTTTGTCCCGGCCGACGCGCTCGGCGACGCGCTCGCATCCGACCTCCCGTTCGCGCCCGGTGACCGCGTTGTCCTGCTGCGCTCGGACATCGGCCGCCGCGCGCTCGCGACGCGCCTCGCCGCCCGGGGCGCCGACGTCCACGACGTCGCCGCGTACCGGACGCTCGAATCCGCGGACCCGGACGTCGTCGCCGCGGTGCTCGCCGACCGGCCCGCCGCCGTCACGTTCGCGTCGCCGTCGGCCGTGCGCGGCTTCGTCTCAGCCGCGGACCTCGGCGCGCTCGCCGGCGTCCGTCTCGTCGCCATCGGCCCCGTCACGGCGCAGGCGCTCGTCCCGTTTGGCTTGCGCGCCGCTGCCGTCGCGCGCCCGCACACCGTTCCCGGCCTCCTCGCCGCGCTCGACGCTCTCTTCTCCTGATGAACCTTCTCCACCAGACCGTTCCCACCGTCGACCGTCCGCAGCGGCTGCGCGCGTCGGCCGCCGTGCGCCGGCTCGTCCGCGAGACGCGCCTCTCCGCCGCCGACTTCATCCTGCCGCTCTTCGTGACGCAGGGCGAGGGCGTCCGGAACGAGATCGCGTCCATGCCGGGCGTGTTTCAGCTCTCGGTCGGCGAGGCCGCGGCCGAGGCGCGGCGGGCGGCCGAGGCGGGCGTCTCGGGCGTGCTCCTCTTCGGGCTGCCGGCGCACAAAGACGCCGTCGGGTCCAGCGCCGACGACGACGGCGAGGCCGTCCAGCGGGCGGTCCGCGCGATCAAGGAGGTAGCGCCCGGGCTGGCCGTCATCACGGACGTCTGCCTGTGCGAGTACACCGACCACGGGCACTGCGGCTTCGTCGGGCCCGACGGCGGGCTTGACCTCGGTGCGTCACTCCCGCAGCACGTCGCCGCGGCCCTCAGCCACGCCCGCGCCGGGGCCGACCTCGTCGCGCCATCGTCGATGATCGACGGCGTCGTCGGGGCGATCCGCGCCGGCCTCGATGCGGCAGGTTTCGGGCACGTCGGCATCTTCGCCTATGCCGTCAAGTACGCCTCGGCGTTCTACGGGCCGTTCCGCGACGCGGCCGGATCGGCGCCCGCCTTCGGCGACCGGCGGACGCACCAGATGGACCCCGGCAACGCCCGCGAGGCCCTCCGCGAGGCGGCGCTCGACGTCGCCGAGGGCGCCGACCTGCTGATGGTCAAGCCGGCCATGGCGTACCTAGATGTCGTCCGGCAACTCCGCGACGCGTTCCCGGAGCGTCCACTCGGCGCCTACCACGTCTCGGGCGAGTACGCGATGCTCAAGGCCGCCGGTGCAAACGGCTGGATCGACGAGCGCCGCGCCGTCCTCGAAACGCTGACCAGCATCAAGCGCGCCGGCGCCGACCTCATCCTCACGTACTACGCACTCGACGCGGCCCGCTGGCTCGCCGAGGGAAACGAGGAGTAGCCGGGCGAGCCCGGAACCTGAAACAGGCGAGCGGTGACCGCCGTCACTCGGCTTTCCGACGCGCTCTCCGACGCGCTCTCGGTGAAGCCGCGCCAGGCGCGATCCTCACCCGCACCGCCGCGTATTCCACACCCGCTTTCACCACGGACTGAAAATGGCTCTCGACATCCAGACCCGCGAGACGGCCGAGGACCAGGCGTCGGGCGGGCTCAGCCTCGCCGAGCGCGGCAAGACGGCCGAGGGCGCGCCGCAGGCGCTCGACCGGCGCCTCTTCGTCCAGATGCTCGCCTATACGAATTGCCCCGACCCGCAGCACCTCGGCGAGGCGGCCGAAGCGGCCGGAGCCGGCGGGGCCGTCTACGCGAGCGCACAGGACCCGCTCGGCGCCGCCGTCGTGACGTTCGCCGAGGACCCGGCGTTCTTCGTCGAGGACGGCCGCGCGCTGCACCAGTCGGACGCCTTCCGCGGCCTCGTGCCGGTGCCCGCGCTCACGATGTTCGGGCGGACGTACTCGATCGGCTACGAGCAGGACCTCGTCGGCGCGCTCGTCGCGAAGCCGGTCCAGACGGTCACCAACCCCGCGTGGCCGTGGGCCGTGTGGTACCCGCTGCGGCGCTCGGGCCGCTTCGAGCGCGAGCCGCGCGACGAGCAGCGCAAGATGCTCATGGAGCACGGCGGCATCGGCAAGGCCTTCGGCCGGGGCGACCTCGCGCACGACGTGCGCCTCGCCTGCCACGGGCTCGACCCGAACGACAACGACTTCGTCGCCGGCCTCGTCGGCCGCGACCTGCACCCGCTCTCGGCCGTCGTCCAGCGGATGCGGTCCACGCGCCAGACGGCCGAGTTCATCGAGCGCCTCGGGCCGTTCTTCGTCGGCCGCGCCGTGTGGCAGAGCCCCGGCCCGTTCGCGTGGGCCCTCGACCATGCCGGAAGCGGCCACTAACCCGATACCCGAATGTCTAGGTTCCTCAGCGCCCTTCGCGGCGAGCCCGTCGACGCCACGCCCGTCTGGTTCATGCGCCAGGCCGGGCGCTACCTGCCCGAGTACCGCGCCGTCCGAGAAAAGCACGATTTCCTGACGATGGTCAAGACGCCCGAGATCGCGGCCGAGATCACGCTCCAGCCGCTGAAGCGCTTCGACCTCGACGCGGCCGTGATCTACTCGGACCTGCTGCCGCCGCTCCAGACGATGGGCTTAGAACTCCGCTTCGAGCCCGGCCGCGGCCCCGTCATCGACAACCCGATCCGCTCGACGAAGGCTGTCGATCTGCTCGCGACGCCGCCGGCCGGCGAGACGATGACGTACACGCTCGACGCGATTAAGATCGTCAAGGCCGAGCTCGCGCCGCGCGGGATCCCGGTTCTCGGCTTCGCCGGGGCGCCGTTCACGCTCGCCGCCTACGCCATCGAGGGCGGCGGGAGCAAGACCTACGAGCGGACGCGCGTCTTCATGTACCGCGAGCCCGCGGCGTGGCGCCGCCTGATGGAAAAGCTCGTCACCGTCGCGGGCAGCTTCCTGACCGAGCAGGCCAGGCCGGCGCCGAGGCGCTGCAGGTCTTCGACTCGTGGGCGGGCGCGCTCTCGCGCTACGACTACGAGACCTACGCCGCGCCGTACACGCGCGACCTCATCGCCATCGCGCAGAAGACGGGCGTCCCGGTCGTCCACTTCACGACGGGCACGGCGGGGCACCTCGACGCCGTCGCCGCGGCCGGCGGCGACGCGATCGGCGTCGACGCGGGGCCGTCGCTCAAAGAGGCGTTCGAGCGGACGGGCGGCAAGCCGCTCCAGGGCAACCTCGACCCGTTCCTGCTCCAGGCGCCGTGGCGCGAACTGAAGGCGCAGACCGACCGCGTCCTCGCCGAGGCGCCGGCCCGTGGCTACGTGTTCAACACGGGCCACGGGCT
>JANPJI010000478.1:0-2465 GCA_031425425.1 Rubricoccaceae bacterium | reverse complement strand
GGCGGGCCTCGTCCCCGCCTAAAAACGCGACGGGCGTCGTAATCCCGTTCGCCGGGGCGCGGGCCGCGCGGTGGGCGGCGGGCTCGCCGCCGCGGCACGGCACGCCCATCCGCACGAAGTGCTGCAACAGGTATCC
The DNA here is from genome assembly GCA_031425425.1 of Rubricoccaceae bacterium. Taxonomy (GTDB): domain Bacteria; phylum Bacteroidota; class Rhodothermia; order Rhodothermales; family Rubricoccaceae; genus DASVSE01. Next base: position 2,329 of record JANPJI010000478.1, on the reverse strand, counting down.
GTCGTTCGAGGCGACCTCGACGACCTGGCTCCCCCCGTCCAACCCGAACCGCGCCGTCACGTCCTCGGCGTAGCGCCGCGCGTGCTCGACCCACGAGTCCGAGTAGGACGAGAAGTAAGCGTACTCGGTAAAGATGTCGTCCGGCAGCACCGCGTGGTCGATCTGGACGAGCGAGCACGCGGCGCAGACGAACGCGTGGAGCGGGTAGAACATCTCGCCGTCCGCGAGCTGGTCCGCGCGGACGATGGACTGGCACGGCGGGCTCAGGCCGAGGTCCACGACCGAGTGGCGCAGGGGCGTCCCGCACGCGCGGCACGCCGGGCCGGGCACGTCGAGTGCGGTAGAAGCGTCGCGGAGGTCAAGCATCGGCGTCTGCATTGAGGTTGGGGTCATACATCACCGAGTCGTCCGGGGCACCCGCCGTAGGGGCACAGCATGCTGTGCCCACCTCCTTCCCGAATGGCACCCCGCCATCCCGTATCGGCCGTCCCGCCCGAATCCCAACCCGTCATGCCGGCTCGAGGGCGGCGCGGCGCAGGTCCGGACCGACCGTCCCGTCGGCGAGCATCGCGTTGAGGCGCGCGATGCGCGAGTAGCGCGGCCCCTCGAAGACGTCCGGCGTGAGCCCGATGCCGGTGAGCGCGTCGCGGAGTTCGCGGACGCCCTCGCGGACGGTCCACCGCGGCGTCCACGCCGGCAGGTGCCGGGCGACCTTGTCGAAGGCGACGCGGTAGCTCCGCGCGTCCGCGCTCGCCCCGTCGGCGAAGGTCACCGCGCAGCCCGGCACCTCCTCGCCGACGATCCGGGCGACGTCGCGGACCTGGTAGTTCTCGCCCGCGCGGCCCACGTTGAACGCCTCGTCGTGGACCGCCGCGCGCGGGGCCTCAAGGGCCGCGAGGACCGCCGTCGAGACGTCCTCGACGTGGACGAGCGGGCGCCACGGGGTCCCGTCGGAGAGCATCCGGATCGCGCCCGTGGCGACGGCCCACGCGGTGAGGTTGTTCACGACGAGGTCGAACCGCAGGCGCGGGCTGACGCCGTAGACGGTCGCGTTGCGCATGAAGACCGGCGAGAACGCGTCCGAGGCGAGCGCGCGGAGCCCGATCTCGGCGTCGACCTTGGCCTGGCCGTAGGGCGTGACCGGGTTGAAATCGGCCGTCTCATCGACCGCGTCCTGACCTGCCGCCCCGTAGAGGCTGCACGACGAGGCGAAGACGAACCGCGCGACGCCGGCCTCGCGCGCGAGCGCTCCGAGGCGAACCGACGCCTCGGCGTTGACGGCGTGCGTGAGGCCGGGGTGGAGGTCGCCGAGCGGGTCGTTGGAGAGGTTCGCGAGGTGGACGACGGCGTCGAACCCTGCGAGGTGCTCCAGCGCCGCGTCGCGGATGTCGAGCGTGCGCGCCTCGGGGGCCGGAGGCTGCACGCCGAAGGCGCAGGCCGAGAAGAGGCCCGCGTCGAGCCCGACGACCGCGTGGCCGGCGTCGCGGAGGATCGGGGCGAGAACGGTACCGACGTAGCCGTCGTGTCCGGTGAGGAGGATGCGCATGGGGTGAAGCGGGCGTTCTCGCCGGAAGATGCAAACGGCGTTCCGTCCGTGCGTCCTGTTGGTTCATCGCGCCCGGCCGGCGCGGCCGATGCACCCTTCCCACCAGCCGCAGACGTGCGACGAGGCCGCCCGGCACCTGCGGACGGCCTCGCCTCAAGGCACAGGCGTAGCAAGCACGGCTACGAGGTCTTCGCGATGTGAACCTCGAACATGTCCTCGTCGCCGCGGCGGCTGTACACCTTGTAGGCGTCGTCGAACTTGCGGCGCATGTAGTTGCGGATGCCCTGCACTTCGTTCTTGGACGCCTGGAACGTGAGCACGCTGGAGCCCTTGAGGGCACTCACCTGATCGCCAATGGCGGAGTACTTGCTCCGACGCTGTCCACGGCGGCTCCGGCGGGAGGCGGCATCTTTCTCGCTCACGACCTCAAAGTTGAAGTCGGTGTCGATGCGGGTCTTGGCTGCCATAGGGGTGTTCGGGCTTGGGAAAGGAGTGTCAGATCGGAGCATCGGCTCTAAACGACGTACGTTCGGATGCGCCCTGCGTATCCCGTTCACAACCTGGCCCAATTGACTTCATCTTTTCTCCATCCATCAGCCACCCCCATTCGCCGAGATCGCCGGGCATCACCGGCACCACGCCAGGCTGTGGGTCGCCCTGGCCGGGCCAGCGCGTCCACCCCCAGTAGTTGTCGACGCCGGGCAGAAAGGCCCGCCGGAGGACGGCCGGGCGCACGGCGTAGCCCACGCTCGCCGCGACGGCGCGGGCGCGCGTCGTCGGGCA
>JANPJI010000477.1:0-1675 GCA_031425425.1 Rubricoccaceae bacterium | reverse complement strand
GGCGCGACAGCGACGCTCAGGGATGCGCTGGCGGCCGTCGTCCGGGCGAGGCCCACGACCTGGAGCACGAACATGACGTAGCCCGACAGGAGCGCCCCGGCGACGACGCGTCCGGCGTCCGTCAGGCCGCCCTCGCCCGCGGCCCACTGCGCCGCGAGCCGCCGCCACGGCACGAGCGGGAGCAGCACGACCGACGCCAGGCCGAGGCGCCACACGATGAGCCACGCCGGCCCGACCTGCTCCAGGGCAATCTTGCCCGCGAGGAACGTCGCGCCCCAGAGCGTGCCCGCGCCGAGGAGCGCCGCGAACGCCCGCCGTCGCTCGGCCTCTGGCGTGCGCCCGGCGGCGGCCGCAGTCTCGGTCACGGCGTGCGGCCGGCGAGCGGGAGCGAGACGAGGTTGGCGAAGACGCGCCACGCGCCCGGCGTGAGCGCTTCGAGCTGCCGGTACCACCCGAGCGCGCTGTACACGACCGTCCCGCGGCCGACGCGCGCCAGCAGCAGACCTGTCGTGAGCGACGTCTCACCCGAATCGCCCATCGAGACGAGGCGCTCCCAGCGGGCGTCGGCCGCCTCGTCGGGGAAGTAAAGGCCGCGCTCCTGCACCCAGCCGTCCCAGTCCGCCGCCGCGATCCGGTGGGGGAACGCGAACACGGGCGACGCGGGCTGGAGGACCGTCACCGCGGCGTCCTCCTCGGTCACGCGGTCGCGGCCGAGCGCGAGCGGGACGGGCGTCCACCCGCCGGCCGGCGCGCCTGCCGCCTCGGGGCCGCTCCCGCCGGGGTTCCACTCGGTCGTCTTGTGGTAGCCGACCACGACGTGCCCGCCGCGCTCGACCCATGCCCACAGCGCGCCGGCGTGCGCGCGGAGGTCCGGGCGGACGAGGAAGGCGCGGATGTCCAGCACGACCGTGTCGAACGCCGAGTAGTCGCCCGCGGCGAGGGCCGCGCTGTCGAGCCGCGTCACGGCCGCGCCCATCGCGCGCAGCGCCCGCTCGGTGGTGTCGTCGTGGGAGCGGACGAGCCCGACGCGCAGGCCCGGTGCCGCGGCGACGTCGGGGAGGACGGCCGCAGGGACCTCGGTGCGCTCCCAGACGGACCCGCAGCCGGGCCGCGAGCGCTCCTCGGCGGCCACGCGGTACCGCCCCGGCGCGGCGTCCGCCGGGAGGGCGACGTCGACGGTGACGGAGGCCGCACCCGGCGCGACGCGGCGCTGCGCGAAGGCGACCGGCGCGCCGTCGGCGTCCGACACCACGGCGAGGACCATGAGCGAGTCGGCCCCGCCGGGCTCGCCGAGGCCGTACGACGCGAGGCCGACCGTGACGGCGTTCGTGCCGGGCACGAGCCGGAGCGGGGCGGCCCCGAGGTCCAGCACGACGTGTGGCGCGACCTCAACGGGGGCGTACCCCGCGGCGATCACGTCCGCGCCGTCGAGGGCGGTGTAGACGAGCGGCGGCGTGCTCTCCTCCCGCTCGTACATCCGGACGTGCCGCGGGACTGTCGGGCGCGCCGCGGGCGGCACGACGAATGTGCCCTGGCCGGCTGCGAGATCGAAGGTCTGGGCCGGGCCGCCCGGAAAGCCTGGCGGAAGGCCGAGGCGGCCCGGCCGGGGCGTCCACGTGAGCGCGACCCGCTCGCCGGGAAGGGCCACGGATGGGCGCGCGGTGAGTCCGTCGAG
>JANPJI010000476.1:0-4601 GCA_031425425.1 Rubricoccaceae bacterium | reverse complement strand
CGTGGGGGCTCCGGCGCGTGCTGAAGGTGTCGGCCGGCCGCGCGCTCCTCATCGCGGCGTTCGTCGGGGCGCTCGTGTTCAGCGCCGTCCACCACCTCGGGCCGTACGGCGAGGCGTTCACGCTCAGCGCGTTCACATTCCGCTTCCTGTTCGGGCTCGCGCTCAACGGCGTGTTCCTCGTCCGCGGCTTCGCCCTCGCCGCGTGGACGCACGCGCTGTACGACGTACTCGTCGTGAGCGGCTGGTTCTCGTAGAGGGGATTGGGGTTTCGGGGATAGGGACTCGACTGCCCGAATTCTCAACCCCGAACCCTCATTTCGTCACGCCTCGACGGCCGCGCCCGGCGTCGCCGACGCCTCGACCGCGTCCGCTGTCTTCTTTCTGCCGAAGTCGTCCGGGAAGCGGATCAGAGCAGCGACGAGGAAGCTCGGGACGGTCGCGATCATCACCCAGACGAAGAACCGGTCGTAGCCGAGGATCTCCTGGAGCCAGCCCGAGAACATGCCCGGGATCATCATCCCGAGCGCCATGAAGCCCGTGCAGATCGCGTAGTGCGCCGTCTTGTGGGGGCCGTCGGCGAAGTGGATGAGGTACAGCATGAACGCCGTGAATCCGAGGCCGTAGCCGAACTGCTCGACCGCGATCGCCGCATTGACGAGCAGCAGGTTGTCCGGCCGCGCCACAGCGAGCAGCACGTAGACGACGTTGGGCAGGTTCATCGCCGCGACCATCGGCCAGAACCACTTTCGCAGGCCGTCGCGCGACGCCAGCACACCTCCGAGGATGCCGCCGAGCGTGAGCGCGAGGATGCCGACCGTCCCGTAGACGAGCCCGACCTCGCCCGTGGACAGGTTGAGGCCGCCGGCCTCGCGAGCGTCGAGCAGGAACGGGCTGCCGAGCTTGCCCTGCTGCGCCTCGGCGAAGCGGTACAGCAGCATGAACGCGATCGCCGCGCCGACGCCGGGCTTCTCGAAGAACGTCACGATCGTCGTGGCGAAGGCCGTGTGCGCGAACGGGAGCGCCCCGAACACGCGCCCCCACGGCGCGCCGCGCTGCCCGACGAGCGGGCCGACGATCCCCCAGACGAGCATCGGCACGAGCAGGACGGCCAGAACCGGCACGAACAGGACCAGGAAAGCGAGGTACTGCGGCAGCCCGGCCCGGTCCGTGGTCTGAGGCGCGTCGGCGGGCGGGCGCGGGAGGGCGAACCGGTGGTAGAGCGAGAACCCGACGAAGAGGGCTGCGAGCACCCAGAACGTCGTCGACCACGCAAAGCGGAGGTCGCCGGACGTCGCGCGGAACGTCGCCGCGGCGGGCCGGTCGAGGCGGTGGTCGAGCGCGAAGACGACGCGGGCGGGCCGGTCCCAGTTGTCGGCCGTGAACACGAGCCGCTCGCCCTCGACCACGTTGACCTCCTTGGCCCCGTCGTCGCGGCCGACGTGGACGACGAGCTCCTCGCCGGGCGGGACGGGCCCGGACAGGCGGACGTCGACAGCCGCGACGGCTCCGGCGCGCGTGGCCGTCGGCGCCTCGGCGGGTTCGCGGCCGACCGTCCGGCGCAGGAAATCACCGAACGGGGTCGAGACGACGCGGCTCCACAGCGACGGCGCGGCGTCGCCGGCCGTGGCAGCGGTTTCCGGCGGCGGGACGTGGCCCGCGGCGACGTTGGCGGCGTGCGCCTGCGCCTTGAGCGTGTCGGCGGCGGCCGGCGCGAGGCCGGCGAGCGGGAGCGTGAAGGCCGAGTCCGAGACGACGAGGCGCAGCGGGCCGGACTCCGCGGCGACGGGCGCTGCGGCAGGCACGGCCTGCTCGAACAGCGCCGTCGAGTCAGATCCAGGCGTCCCGCCCTCATTCAGCGGAAGGCGTATCGCAGACGGGTCGGCGGCGGACGCCTCGGCCGCCGCGACGTCCGCTGCGCGGACCGTCATCTCGACGGGCGGGAGGCCGGTCGACGCTTCGAGGTACCCGGCCAGAACGACGATCAGGCCCTGCCCGGTAATCATCGCCGCGCGGTAGAACGTGCTCCGGATGCCGACGAACAGCGACTGGTCGCCCTCGTCGAGCGCGAGCAGGTAGAACCCGTCGGCCGCGATGTCGTGGGTCGCGGACGAAAACGCGAGCAGCCACAGGAACGCGAGCGTGTACTGGAAGAACGGCTCCGTCGGGATGGTGAGGGCGACCCCGGCGAGCCCGGCTCCGACGACGATCTGCATCGCGACGATCCACCCCCGCTTGGTGCCGAGCACCTCGACGATGGGGCTCCAGAACGGTTTGATGACCCACGGCAGGTACAGCCACGACGTGTACAGCGCGAGGTCCGTGTTCGAGACGCCGAGGCGCTTGTACAGGATCACCGACAGGATCATGACCACGACGTACGGCAGGCCCTCGGCGAAGTAGAGGCTCGGGACCCACGCCCACGGGCGGCGGGTGGCGGTCGGCGTCGGGTCGGCCATGAGGGACAGGGGCGCGGTGGGGAGGCCCATGCTAACGCCGAATGCGGATGCCCGCGCCCGCGTCGCACGTCGCTCGCCGCCGCTCGGCCGTCGAGCACGGCTCTGCGGTCTCCGTTACGCCGCGCGTTCGTCGAGCGCCGCGACGAGGCGCCCGACCAGCCCGTCGAACGATCCGTTGGACATCACGAGGGCCACGTCGCCCGGCCGCAGGGCGGCGACGAGGTCCGGCAGGAGCGCGTCCGCTCCGTCGAACGCCGCCGCGGGCGTGCCGCGATGCGAGACCGTCGCTGCGACCGCGGCCGGGTCCAGGAAGTCGCGGACGTCGTCGTTGTGGCGGAGCGGCGGGGCCGAGAGGAAAACGCGGTCCGCGCCGTCGAAGCTCTCGCCGTAGCGCGCCTCGAAGGTTTTGCGGCGGCTGGAGTTCGAGCGCGGCTCGAAGACCGCCACGAGGCGTCCGCCGGACCCGCCCGCCGCGGCGGGCGCGAAGCGGTCCGCCCAGCGCTCGCGGACGGCCCGGAGGGTCGCCTCGACGGCCGTCGGGTGGTGCGCGAAGTCGTCCACGACGAGGACGCCGCCGGGCTCGCCTTTCGGCTCCTGCCGGCGGGCCATGCCGCGGAACGTGCCGAGCGCCGCGGCGACCGTCGCGATGTCCATGCCCTCGGCGAGGGCGACGGCTGCGACGGCGAGGGCGTTGTGCCGGTTGAAGGCTCCGCCGAGCGGGAGGAACACGTCTGCCTCTGCCTCGCCCGCGACGAGGCGGAACCGCTGTCCGCCGGGATCGGAGCGGGCGTCGCGGGCCGTGACGGCGCAGTCCGGGCCGTCGCCGTAGAACGTGACGGTTGCCTTGGTGTGGATGGCGAGGGCGCGAACGTTCGGGTCGTCGCCCCACAGCACGAGGCGTCCGCCTTCTGCCGCGTCCGGGACCAGGCCGACGAACGCCTCGAAGGCGGCGCGGTAGTCGTCCGGGCCGTCGTAGATGTCCGCGTGGTCGAACTCCAGCGACGTCACGACGGCGACCTGCGGGCGGTACAGGAGCATCTTGGGGCGCTTGTCGAAGTACGCCGCGTCGTACTCGTCGCCCTCGACGACGAAGTGGCGGCCCGTGCCGAGGCCGGCCGTCGCCTCGTCGCCCACCATCACGCCGCCGACGAGAAAGCCGGGGTCGAGGCCGGCCTCGCGGAGCACGTGCGTCAACAGGCCGGTCGTGGTCGTCTTGCCGTGCGTGCCCGCCACCACGACCGGCCGTCGGCCGGCGAGAAAGACGTGCGCGAGCGCCTCGGGGAACGACGCCTGCACGAGCCCCGCCTCGCGGGCGTAGGCCGCCTCGACGTGCGTCGGGATGGCCGCGTTGCCGACGACCGTCAGGTGCGGTGCCGGCCGGCGAGCCGCCGGCACGAGGTGCGCGGCGTCGTAGCCGTCGAGGACCTCGATGCCCGCCGCGGCGAGGCGCGTCGACATGGGCGGGTACGCGGCGGCGTCGGACCCGCGGACGCGCCGGCCGCTCGCGGCGAACAGCTCGGCGAGCGCGCCCATGCCCTTGCCGCAGACGCCGATCAGAAACACGTCGTCGATCGCGTCCGGCGCGGGCAGCGGCGGACGGGCGAACACGCGGAGGTGCGCGTCGGGAAAGTCTTCGGGCCGCTTCACTGCGCCGTTACGGACGCCTCGCCGCCGCTCGCGGAGCCGCGTCGCGGCGGGGAGCCGCGCGAACGACGTCGCCCTCGGCGATGCCCGACTGGCCGGACACGATCACGGCGTCGCCCGCGCGGAGGCCCGACAGCAGCACCACGCCGTCGCCGGACGTCGGCCCGACCTCGACCGCGCGGCGCTCCGCGACCTGCCCGCCCGACGAACCGCGGGCCGCGACGAACACGCTCGCCCCGCGCTCGTCGCGCACGATGGCCTCCTGCGGGACCACGACGGTGCCCTGCAGGATCGCCCGCGTGATGCCGAGCCGGACCACCATCGACGGCTTGAGCGCCCCGTCGCCGTTGTCGAGCTGGATCTCGATCGGGAACGTCCGGGTCTGCGGGTCCACGGCCACGCCGACGAACGTCACCCGGCCGCCGCGCGCGCCAGCCTCGCCCGCCGAGGGCGTCACCTGGACGGACGCGCCGGCCGCTCGCGGCGAACAGCTCGGCGAGC
>JANPJI010000475.1:0-3196 GCA_031425425.1 Rubricoccaceae bacterium | reverse complement strand
ACCTCGTCGGATGCCAGAAGACCGGCGAGGCGCTCGTTGTCGACCCCGAGCGGGACGTGGACCGGTACGTCGCCGCGGCGGCAGCCGAGGGCCTCGCCATCACGCACGTCGCCGAGACGCACATCCACGCCGACTTCCTCTCGGGTGCGGCGGGGCTCGCCACGCAGTCCGGCGCGCGCCTGCTCCTCACGGCCGAGGGCGAGGCCGCCGGCGGGGGCTCGCGCTGGGCGCAGGGCCGCTCCGACGTGACGTTCCTCCGCGACGGCGACACGTTCGACGTCGGGCGCATCCGGGTCCGGGCCGTCCACGCGCCGGGCCACACGCCCGAGCACCTCGCCTACCTCGTGACGGACGCCGGGGCGGACGAGCCGATGGGCCTGCTCTCGGGCGACTTCGTGTTCGTGGGCGACGTGGGCCGGCCGGACCTGCTGGAGAGCGCGGCCGGGCAGGGCGGCGCGCAGGAGCCGGCGGCGCGCCAGCTCTACGCCTCGGTCCACCGCTTCCTCGCCCTCGGCGACCACGTCCAGGTGTGGCCCGGGCACGGGGCCGGCAGCGCGTGCGGCAAGACCCTCGGGGCCGTCCCGCAGACGACGGTCGGCTACGAGCGCCGATTCAACGGGTCCATCAATGCTGTCCGCCGCGGCGAGGACGCCTTCGTCTCCGAGATCCTCGACGGGCAGCCCGAGCCGCCGCTCTACTTCGCCCGCATGAAGCGCCAGAACCGCGACGGCGTGCCGCCTCTGGATGCGCTCCCGACGCCTCGACCGCTCGCCGACCCTGCTGACCTGCCCCGCGAGGCCGTCGTGGTGGACACGCGCCCGGACCGCGCGGCGTTTATGGCGGCGCACCTGCCGGGTGCGCTCTATGCCCCGTTCGACGCCTCGTTCGCCACCGTCGTCGGGTCGTACGTGAGCGACACCGAGACGCCGCTCGTGCTCGTGCTGCCCGAGACGCAGGTCGAGGAGGCGGTGCGGCGGCTGGTCCGGATCGGGCTCGACCGCGTCGTGGCAACCGTCACGGCTGAGGCGCTCGCGGCGTACGTGGAGGCCGGCGGCGCGACGGCGTTAATCCCGACCGTCGGCTTTGAAGCGGTCCGCGACCGGCCGGCCGGCGCGGCTGTGCTGGACGTCAGGGGCGCGGCGGAGCACCGCTCGGGGCACGTGCCCGGAGCGACGAACATCGCCCACACGCGCCTCGCGGACCGTCTCGCCGAGGTCCCTGCAGGGCGTCCGCTGTACGTTCACTGCCAGAGCGGCGTCCGCGCGGCCGTCGCGAGCGCCTTCCTCGCCGCGCGCGGCCTCGACGTCGTGTACGTCCGCGACCCCTTCCCGCTGTACCGCGAGGTCGCCGGCGACGCGGCGGTCGCCGTGCTCCCCTGACCTCCACGGACCCGCGTCCATGCCCGACTCCGATCCCATGTCGTTCCTCTCCCGCCTCTTCGGCGGCTCCCCGCAGACGACACCCGCCGCCGCGTTCGTCGCGGACCGCGATCCGGCCGCGCCCGTCCTCGACGTCCGCACGCCGAAGGAGTTCGCCGACGGCCACCTCGCCGGGGCCGTTAACGTGGACGTGAACGCGCCGGGCTTCCGCGAGCACGTCGAGCGCCTCGGGCTGCCTGCCGACGCGCCGGTCTACCTGTACTGCCGGTCCGGCACGCGCTCCGGGCGGGCGACGGACCTCCTGCACCAGATGGGGCACGCGGGAGCCGTCAACGCCGGCGGGTTCGCGGCGCTCCGCGACGCGGGGGCCGAGACGGCGTAGCCGCCGCCAGCCGGCGACGCTCTCAGCCGTCGCCCAGGAAGGCCTCGACGCGGGCGATGGTCTCGGCGACGGCTGTGTCGAGGTCGTCGTTGACGATGACGGCGTCGAACGTCGGCGCGGCGCGCATCTCCATCCCGGCCCGTTCGAGGCGCGTCTCGACCTGCTCCTCCGTCTCGGTCCCGCGTGCGCGCAGCCGCTCCCCGAGGTCCGCCAGGCTCGGGGGCTGGATAAACAGCGTGAGCGCCAGGGTGCCGTAGAGCCGCTTCACGTTGGCCGCCCCCTTCACGTCGACGTCGAGGACGACGGCGCGCGTGCCGGCCGCCGTCGCGAGGCGCTCCAGCTCGGGCGCGAGCGTCCCGTAGAAGCGGCCGGGGTAGACCTCCTCGTGCTCGACGAAGTCGCCCGCAGCGAGGCGCTCCGCGAAGTCGCCGAGGCTCAGGAAGTGGTAGTCCACGCCGCTCGCCTCGCCGGGGCGCGGCGAGCGCGTCGTGGCCGAAACCGAGAAGACGAGCCCCGGCACGGCCGCCATCAGGCGCCGCGCGATGGTCGTCTTGCCCGCCCCGCTCGGCGCCGTCAGCACGATGAGTTTCATGGTAGGCATGAGGGATGAGAGATGAGGGATGGGCAGACTGTCGGAGGAGCCGTCTCTGCTCATGGCGAATCCCGCATCTCGCATCCCCTACACGACGTTGGCGGCCTGCTCGCGGATCTGCTCGACGGCCTCCTTCATCGCCACGGCGAGGTGGGCGACCTCGGCGTCGCTGGCCTTCGATCCGGTCGTGTTGACCTCACGCAGGATCTCCTGAACCAGGAACCCGAGGCGGCGGCCCGCCGGCTCGGACGCGTCGAGCGCGGCGCGGGCCTGCGCGAGGTGGCTCCGCAGGCGGACGATCTCCTCGGACACGTCGAGGCGGTCGGCGAGAAGCGCGATCTCCGTTTCGAGCCGGGCGGGGTCGAGGCGCACGTCGGCCAGCATCTCGGCGAGGCGGTCGCGGAGGCGCGCCCGCGCCTCGTCGACGCGGAGCGGGGCGCGGGCCTCGACGGCGTCGGCGAGGCCGTCGAGCGTGGCGAGCCGCGCCCGGAGATCCGCGTCGAGGGCCGCGCCCTCGGCCACGCGCATCGCGTCGAGCGCGCCGAGCGCGTCGGCGAGGGCGGCAGCGACGAGCGGCCACGCGTCGGCCTCGTCGGCCGGGGCGGCGACGAGCGGGCGCGGGAGGCCGTCGGGCGGGCGGACGAGCGCGTCGAGCGTGAGCGGGGCCTCGTCGGCGGTGAGGCCGGCCGCCGTGCGGAGCGCGCGGAGCGTCTCGGCGACCGCCCGCGCCGCGGCGGCGTCCACGCGGAGCGCGCCCGCGGCGGCCGTCTGCTCGACGCTCACCGCCACCGTCGCCGTGCCGCGCCCGAGGCGCTCGCGGACGATCCCGGCGACCTCGGCCTC
>JANPJI010000474.1:0-9980 GCA_031425425.1 Rubricoccaceae bacterium | reverse complement strand
CACAAGCTGCACAAGTACACCGGAAAGGAGGGCCACCAGCCCGCGCTGACCAAGCTCGGCACGGGTGCGTGGGACCGGCTCAAGGCGCGCACCAAGAGCCGCGTCAAGGACATCGCCCGCGACCTCATCAAGCTCTACGCCGCGCGCAAGGCCGCCGTGGGGTTCGCGTTCAAGGGCGACACGATCTGGCAGCGCGAGCTGGAGGCGAGCTTCGAATTCGAGGAGACCGTGGACCAGGCCGCGGCCATCGAGGCGGTCAAGGAAGACATGCAGCAACCGACCCCGATGGACCGCCTCGTGTGCGGCGACGTCGGGTTCGGCAAGACGGAGGTCGCCATCCGCGCCGCGTTCAAGGCTGTTCAGGACGGCAAGCAGGTCGCGATTGTCGTGCCAACTACGGTTCTCGCGCGGCAGCACGCCGAGACGTTCGCCAAACGCCTCGGCCGGTTTCCGGTGCGCATCGCCCAGCTCAGCCGGTTCGTGCCGCCGGCCGTCCAGAAGGAGACCGCAAAGGCCATCGGTGAGGGCCAGGTCGATGTCGTGATCGGGACGCAGCGCGTGCTCTCGAAGGATGTCCGCTTCAAAGACCTCGGGCTTCTCGTCGTGGACGAGGAGCAGCGCTTCGGGGTGGGGGCCAAGGAGAAGCTGCGCCAGATGCGCCCCGACGTGGACACGCTCACGCTGACGGCGACGCCGATCCCGCGGACGCACCAGTTCTCGCTCCTCGGAGCCCGCGACCTGTCGCTCATCCAGACGCCGCCGGCCAACCGCCAGCCGGTCGTGACGGAGATCCACACGTTCTCGAAAGACCTCATCCGCGACGCGCTCCTGTACGAGGTCAACCGCGGTGGACAGGTTTTCTTCGTCCACAACCGCGTCCAGTCCATCGACGCGATGGCCGCCTCGATCCAGGCGCTCGTGCCCGACATCCGCGTGCGGACGGCACATGGCCAGATGCCGCCGGCCGAACTGGAGAAGGCCATGCTGGACTTCATGGACAAGCAGTTCGACGTCCTCGTGTGCACCAACATCGTCGAGAGCGGGCTCGACGTGTCCAACGCCAACACGATCGTCATCAACCACGCCGAGCGCCACGGCCTCGCGGACCTGCACCAGCTGCGCGGGCGTGTCGGTCGCAACGACCAGAAGGCGTTCTGCTACCTCCTCGTGCCGAGTGTGCACACGTTGACGCGCGAGGCGCGGCAGCGCTTGCAGGCCGTCGAGGAGTTCTCGGACCTCGGCGCGGGCTTCAACCTGTCCATGCGCGACCTCGACATCCGCGGCGCGGGCGACATGCTCGGGGCCGAGCAGTCCGGCTTCATCGAGGACGTCGGGTTCGAGACGTACCACAAGATCCTCGACGAGGCCGTGCAGGAGCTGCGCCGCGACGAGTTCGCGGACGTCTTCGCGGACCAGGACGCGGCCCCGCCGGCCGCCGAGCCGACGATCGAGACCGACAGCGATGTGTTCATCCCTCCGACCTACGTCGGCAACCCGGTCGAGCGGCTCAACCTCTACCGCCGCATCGCGGGGCTGGACACTGACGAGGACGCGGAGGCCTTCCGCGCCGAGGTGGTGGACCGCTTCGGGCCGGCTCCGCCGGAGGTCGAGACGCTGCTCACGATCGCGGCGATGCGCCCGCTCGCGCTTCAGCTCCGCCTTCCGCGCGTGTCGTGGAAAAACGCGCGCCTGTTTCTGACCGTCCCGGACCCGGCCGAGGACCCGTACTTCCACCAGCACCGCTTCCACGACTTTCTGGGCGCACTCGACCAGTCGGGACTGAAGTACGCCCTCAAAGACACGAAGGCCGGCCGCCTTCAGGCCATCGTTCAGAACGTGTCGGCGCTCGCCGACGCGCGGAACGTCCTCGCCGGGCTCGTCGTCGCCACCGCTGGCCCGGCCGAGGTGCCGTCTTGACCGTGCCCACCGCCCCGGCGCCCGTCGTAGCCCACCACTACCGGCTCCTGCTGGATGCGCTCCCCGAGGCGTTCGCGATGCACGACGTGCGCGCCGCGGCACCTGCTGCGGGCCTCGCGCCTCGCTCGGCCGAGGCGGTCGTCCGCGATCTGGCGAAGCGGGGAACGGTGACGCTCGTCCGCCGGGGGCAGTACAGGAAAGCGGCCGTCCCCGACGCCGAGCCGTTCCGCGTGCCGCGCGCCGTCGTCCCGCGGACCGTCCCCGACGACACGCCGCTGGACCATCCGGCGCTGCTGTTCAACCGCGAGCTGAGCTGGATCGACTTCAACTGGCGCGTCCTCGCCCAGGCGTTCGACGCCCGCGTGCCGCTCGCCGAGCGCGTCCGGTTCCTCGCCATCGCGGCCCGAAACCTCGACGAGTTCGTGCGGACCCGCGTCGGCGGGCTCCGGCGGCAGCTCGCGGCTGGCGTGACGCGGCTGAGCCCGGACGGGCGGACGCCGGCCGAGCAGGTGCGCCTCGCGCGCGAGGCGCTCGCGCCGATGTGGACGACGATGCACGACGTGTGGGGCGAGACGCTCCGCCCGCTCCTCGCCGACGCCGGAGTCCGCGTCGTGCCCGTCGAGGGCCTCCCTCCCGGCGCGCGGGCCGTGCTGGACGACCACTTTGAGCGCAACCTCTTCCCGCTGCTGACGCCGCTCGCAGTCGACAAAAGCCACCGCTTCCCGTTCATCTCGAACCAGTCGCTCTCGCTCGCCGTCGTCCTTCGGCGGCCGGGGCGCACAAGCGAGCACTTCGCGCGGCTCAAGGTGCCGCTCGGGCGCGGCCGCTTCCTGCCCGTCGACGGACGTCCCGGCGAGGTGGTCGCCGTCGAGAGCCTCATCAGCGCCAACGTCGGCCGGCTCTTTCCCGGCATGGAGGTGTGCGGCGCGTGGGCGTTTCGGGTCACGCGGAGCGCGGCCGTCGGGCGGAGCGACGGCGAAGCGGACGACCTCGTCGCGATGATCTCCGAAGAACTGCGCGAGCGGCATTTCGCCGAGCCGGTCCGCCTCGAAGCCGACGCGGCGATGCCCGAGCGCGTCCGCGCGCTCCTCGTCCGCGAGCTGGGGCTGGACCCCGCCGACGTGTGGCCCGCCGACGGCCTGCTGGACCTCAGCGGCCTCTCCGAGATCGCCACGCTCGCCACCCGAACGGCCGACGACCCCGCGCGCGTCGCCTTCGAGCCGTGGACCGGGGCCGTCCCGCTCTCCCTCCGCCCAACCGCCGACGCGCCCGCCTCGATCTTCGACGCCGTCCGCGCCCGCGACCTGCTCCTCTACCACCCGTACGAGTCGTTCCGCGCGTCCGTCCAGCGGTTCATCGAGGAGGCGGCCGACGACCCGGCCGTGCTGGCGATCAAGCTCACGCTGTACCGCACGAGCGACGACAGCCCGGTCGTCCACGCACTCGTCCGCGCGGCCGAGCGGGGCAAGCAGGTCGCCGTGCTCGTCGAGGTGCAGGCCCGCTTCGACGAGGCCAACAACATCGAGTGGGCGCGCGTGCTCGAAGACGCCGGCGCGCACGTCGCCTTCGGGTTGCCCGGCCTCAAGACGCACACCAAGACGGCCCTCGTCGTCCGCGAGGAGAGCGGCACGCTCCAGACGTACGCGCACCTCGGCACGGGCAACTACAACCCGTCCACGGCCCGCCTCTACACCGACCTCGGGCTGATCACGGCGGACGCGGGGATCGGGCGCGACGTGGCGCAGCTGTTCCATGTGCTCACGGGCTACGCGGCGGGTGTCCACTACGACCACCTCCTCGTTGCCCCGGAAGGTCTGCGCAAGCGGTTCCTGAAGCTCATCCGCCGCGAGGGAAAAAGGGCCGAGGCAGGTGAGGCGGGCCGAATCGTCGCCAAGATGAACGCGCTCGACGACCCGGCGATCATCGCGGCGCTCTACGCAGCGAGCCGGGCGGGCGTCGACATCGACCTGATCGTCCGGGGCCACTGCCGCCTGCGGCCGGGCCTGCCCGGCGTCTCGGAGCGCATCCGCGTCCGGTCGCTCGTGGGCCGTTTCCTGGAGCACGACCGGATCTACTGGTTCGGGGCGGGCGGCGACCCGAAGGTGTTCATCGGCTCGGCGGACTGGCAGAGCCGAAACCTCGACGACCGCGTCGAGGCCGTCGTGCCGGTCCGCGACGCGGGCCACCGCGCGACGCTCGGAGCCATTCTCCAGAGCTGCCTCCGCGACGACGCGCTGGCGTGGACGCTCGGCGCGGACGGGCGCTACGTCCGCGCCGAGCCGGGGCGCCGGCCGCACAACCACCAGGAGACGATGATGCGCTGGGCGACGCGTGGCGGCCCACCCCGAACAGCCCTCACCGCGGACCTGTAAGAAACTGTTTGGCGAAGCGAGCAGCTTTCAGAACCGTCCCCCTTGGGGCTGACGAGGGTAGGTATCGCCTCCCAGCCCCAACCACCTTCGTTCCCGCGCACGCGGGAATCCAGAGTCCAGGCGCAGGGGTTTATCCCCCTGGGTTCCCGCGTTCGCGGGAATGACGGTGTAGAAAGGAAGGCGCGTGGGGGACGCTCGGCGAACTACCTACCCCTACCAGCCCTTGCCGGGTGAACCCGGACCTGGGGGCTGTCGCGCAGCGACTGGGGGAGGTGTCCGCGGCGCTCAAGGCACCGAAACCCCCTCCGCCCGCAAGGCGGGCACCTCCCCAAGGGGAGGGGTTGTATTCGCCAAACAGTTTCTAACGGTCCTGCACGCTGCGGATCATGCACGAGGGCCGCGCGCAGCGCGGAATCGGTCCGGCGGGCGATCTTGGCGGCAGGCCGCGCGGAGTGCGCGGCCTCACCACCGCCGCCGCATGAGCCCGTACCGATTCAAAGTCGCCACCGAGCCGCACGAGTTCGAGGGCGTCCACCGGCTCAACCACCGGACGTTCGCGGGCGAGATCCCGCAGCACGCGCCGGACCCGTCCGGGCACCTCGTCGACCGCTTCCACGAGGCGAACACGTACGTCGTCGCGCTCCGCGACGAGGCGGTCGTCGGGATGGTGTGCGTGCGCGGCGACCGGCCGTTCTCGCTCGACGCCAAGCTCCCGGACCTCGACGCGCTCGTGCCGCCGGGCCACGTTCTCTGCGAGGTCCGCCTGCTCAGCGTGGACCCGGACTGTCGCTCGGGCGTCGTCTTTCGCGGGCTCGCGACTGCTCTTGCGCGGCAGTGCCTCGACGACGGGTACACGCTCGGACTCATCTCCGGCACGGACCGGCAGCAGCGGCT
The DNA here is from genome assembly GCA_031425425.1 of Rubricoccaceae bacterium. Lineage (GTDB taxonomy): Bacteria > Bacteroidota > Rhodothermia > Rhodothermales > Rubricoccaceae > DASVSE01. The sequence goes on along the minus strand of JANPJI010000474.1, from coordinate 4,797 downwards.
GTACCGCCACCTCGGGTTCGTCCCGTTCGGCCCGGCCGTCGGCACGGCCGCAGCGCGGTTCCAGCCGATGTACCTCCCGCTCGGCGCGCTCTACAGCCACGCCTTCACGCCGGGCGAGGCGAGCGGCGAGGCGGACACGTTCCTGCCCGGCCCGGTGAGCCTCCGCCCCGGCGTCGCCGAGGCGCTCCGCGCCCCACCCGTCTCGCACCGCGGCGCGGCGTTCGATGTCCTGTTCGAAGCCGTCCGCGGCCAGCTCCAACACCTCACCGGAGCGCGGAACGTCCAGGTGCTGCTCGGGTCCGGGACGCTCGCCAACGACGCCGTCGCGGGACAGATCTCGCTTACGGACGCGCCGGGCGTCGTGCTGAGTGCAGGCGAGTTCGGCGAACGCCTCGCTGACCACGCCGCGCGCGCCGGCCTCACGGCCCACGTCGCGCGGCAGCCATGGGCACGGCCGTTCCGCCGGGCGGACGTCGAGGCGGCGCTGGATGCGTGCCCCGGCGCGGGCTGGCTCTGGGCCGTCCACTGCGAGACGTCGACCGGCGTACTCACGGACCTCGGGATGCTCCGCGACGTGTGTGCCGCCCGCAGCGTCCGGCTGTGCGTGGATGCGATCTCGACGCTCGGGACGCTCCCGGTCGATCTCCGCGGGGTCTGGTTGGCGGCGGGCGTGAGTGGCAAGGCGCTCGGGTCCGTCGCCGGACTGGCGCTCGTCTTCCACGACGAGGCGCTCGCCTCGGGTGCGGGCCGGCTGCCACGGGTGCTCGATCTCGACCTGTACGCGCGGGCGGGCGGAGTCCCGTTTACCCAGTCGTCGCCGCTCGTCGGCGCGCTCCACGCCGCGCTCGACCACCTCGACACACGCCCGAACCGCCTCGCCGCGACCGCCGCCGACGCCGCGTGGCTGCGCGCAGAGCTGCACACGCGCGGCATCACCGTCGTGACGCCGGAAGACGCCGCGGCACCAGGCATGGTCACGTTCGAGGCCCCGCGGGGCTGCGCCTCGGCCGACGTCGGCGAGAGGATGGACGCCGCGGGGTTCCGGCTCAGCTACCAGAGCGGCTACCTCCTCGACCGCGGCTGGCTGCAGGTGTCGCTCATGGGCGCGTATCCGCGCCACCGTCTCCCCGCCCTCGTCACGGCCCTCACGGACGCTACGACCTCAGGCTCCTCTCGGTGAGCCCGCACGACAACGCCCCTCTCACGGCCGAGTCCGGCCAGCCCTGTCCGATCTGCGGTGCCCTCCAGTCCCGCAGCGAGCGGTATCCCGACGCGCTCTGCACGGTCAACGGGCGTAAGCGTCTGTCTACTCCGCAGAGTTGAGCGCTGCGCGGATGAGGTTGGCCGAGAATCCGGACCCGACGTACGTCTGCGAGATGTCCGCCGCATCCGTGTTCGAAAGGACGATCAGGACCGTGTCGTCGTCGGGGGCGAGCAGGTTGAGCGCGCGGTAGCCGCCGATCCAGCCCTGCCGCTCCACGAGGCGCGCCCGACGGCCGCCGACGTCGAGCCCATACGTCCACACGCTGAGAGCAACGAAGCCGAGGGTCGGGTCGGCGGCAAACATCGAGTCGCGGAGGGCGGGCGAAATCAGCCGTCCGTCGAGGAGCGCACGGTCGAACCGGAACAGGTCGCCGATGGGGCCGGCGAGCGCGCCCGCGGCTCCGAACGTGGCGAGGCGAACAGGCGGCGGCGGACCGACCCGCCCGCTTCCAAGTGCGACGGACGCCGCAGCGAGGCGCGGCTCGATGCGAGAATCGTCCAGCAGACCGGTCTCCGTCATCCCTGCTGGCTCGAAGATGCGCGTGCGGAAGGCCTCGGCGAGCGGCGCGCCCGTGAGCGCCTCGACGACGCGGCCGAGGAGGACGAAGTCGAGGTTGTTGTAGCGGAAGGTCGAACCGGGCTCGAAGGCGAGGTCGGCCTGAAACGCGGCGTCGGCGAGAGCGGACAGCGTCGAGTCCGGCGCGACGTAGAACCCCTCGATGGCGTCGGGGTCCGGCAGGCCGGACGCGTTGGTGAGGAGCGCGCGGATCGGGACACGCCCGGCCGCGTCGGGCCGCAGGCCGCGCACGACATCGCCGACCGGCGTGTCCAGCGTCAGCCGGCCCTCGCTGATGAGCTGGAGCACGACCGTCGCCGTGACCTGCTTGGTCACCGACGCCCACGGGAAGCGCGTCTCGGCGGTATTCGGGACGCCCCACGACCGGTCAGCCAGGCCGATGGCACGGGAATACACGATCCGGTCGCCGCGGCCGACGAGCACGACGCCGTCGAACGCACCGGCCGCGTGTGCGGCACCGACGAGGCGGTCCAGGCGGGCCGTGAGCGAGTCGGCGGGCTGGGCCGCGCACGGGGCGGCCATCAGGAAGGCGAGAGCGACGAGGCGCATCAGAGCAGGGCAGTCGTCCGGAGAATCTAGCGGGCCGCACCCATCAATCTGCCGTCAGCGCACAACGGTCACGCGGCGCGTCACGACGGACCCGCCCTCCTGGAACACCCGCAAGACGTATACGCCTGCGCCTTGCCCGCGCAGGTCCACCGGGAGATCGCGGACGCCCGGCGCGTCCTCGCGGAGCGTCGCGTCGAAGATCCGCCGCCCGAGCACGTCCACGAGTTCGACGCGGTACGTGCCCGGCGCGGAGAGCCCGACGCGGATCGTCGCCGCGTTGCGGGCGGGGTTCGGATACACCGACACGACCTCGAACGCCGTCGCGGCCTGCGAGCGCGCCTGGGCGGGTGGCCCGATCATGGACGACCCGCCGACGGCGACGTCGGCGAAGACGGCCGTCGCCAGGTCGCCGCGGCCCACAAAGTCTGTTGACGTCGAGACGAGCCCGACGAGCACGTCGGCCGGCATGACAATCGTCGTCTGGCCGACGTCGGTCCACGCGGCACCGTCGACCGAGACGGAGGCGGCAAAGGCGTCGCCGGTCCGCTGGAGGCGGAGCCACACCGGGGCGCGCTGCGCATCGTCGCCGGCCTGCCAGCCCGTGTCGCTGCCGGATGCAGTGCGGTACTGCAGGTGGACGCCGCGGCCGGGCGTCCCGACGAGCATCGCGTGGGCGGCGGCGGCACCGGTTCCGGCCCGGATCATCACGCCGGCCTTGGCCCACAGGTTCTCGCCCGCGACAGAGACGAGGCGCGCTGTGATCGACCCGTTGCCCGAGAGCGTCTGGTAGGCATACTGGAAGTGATCCGCGTCGCCCCACAGGTCGCCGTTGCCGCGGACGGTGAACGTACCGGCGGTGTACGCCGTTGAGCCGGCCGCGTCGACGCGGCCGATGTCGGCGCTTGTCCACCCGTCCGGGAGGCCGCCCGAGCCGGCAGGGCCAAACACGCGCAGCTCGGCGCACGAGATGAAGCGGGCCGTGCCGCCGGCCCGACCACGGACGATCACGCCCCGAGCGCTGACGGCCGGGAAGGCGAGGTCGTAGGTGTCGAAGTGTCGCCCGTCGTTGACGGCCGGGTAGGCCGGCGAGACGGTCACGCCCGCGACCGGCGTCCACGTCGTTCCGTCGAACGTGAACACGTCGAGCGTCTCGAACCAGCCGCCGTCGGAGTTGTGAGCACCCTCGGTGAAGCGGAGCCGCGAGACCGTCTGCGGAGTATCGAAGGCGTAGCCGAAGTAGTCCGCCTCGCGCGGCGGCCCGGCGGTGTACGTGTCGTACTGGACCGTAAGGTCGGCCGGGAACGTGGTCGTCGCCGCAGGCACGACGCCGTCGCGGAGGACGCCGAGCGAGCGGCTCCCGCCACCCGTCGGGTCCGTCACCGAGGCGAGCGGCGTGCCCTGGCCGGTCACGTCCACGTCGGGGCCGGCGAGCGCGGGCCGGACGAGCGCCACGTCGGTGAACGTGGCCGTGGCGACGTCGTTGCGGCCGGCGAAGTCCGTGCTCGTCGAGACGAGACCGACGAGCGCGACCTGGCCGATGGGGACCGTCGCCGAGCCGACGAACGCCCACGCCTGGCCGTCGGCCGAGACCGAGGCCGAGACGACGCGGCCGGTGCGCTGGAGGCGGAGCCACGTCGGGATCGTCCGTGCGGGGCCGGGCTGCCACTCGGTTGGCCCCCCCGCAGCCGTCCGGTACTGGAGATGGACGCCGTTGCCCGGCGTCGCGACGAGCATCGCGTGCGTCGCGTCGCCCTCCGTCCCGGCGCGGATCATGAGGCCGGCCTTGGCCCACGGATTGGCCGCGGCGAGGCCGGTGAGGCGCGCCGTGATCGTGCCGTCGCCGTCGAGCGGCTGCCAGACGTAGCGGAAGTGGTCCAGCGTGCCCCACAGGTCGCCGCCGCCGCGGACTGTGAACGTGCCCTCCGAAAAGCCGGCCGAGCCCGTCCCGTAGACCGGCCCGACGTCGGCGGTCGTCCACTCGGCCGGGAGCGGCCCGAGCACGGACGACGCGGAGGCGAACACTCTGAGCTCGCCGACGGAGACGAACCGGGCCGTCCCACCCGGCCGGCCGACGATGCGGACGCCGTCGGCGTCCGTCGGAGAAAACGAAAGGTCGACGGTGTCGAAGTGGCGCCCGTCGCTGCCGCCGTACGCCGGCGCGACGACGACGCCCTCCGCGGAGACCCACTGCGCGGTCATCGTCGCAAGATCGAGCGTGATGAAAGTGGGGCGCGGGCCGGGTTGCCGTCCGGGATTGAAGACCCAGGTGCGTCCGATGCGATCCGCCCACGCGCCCTCGCCGTAGAAGGGCGCGTTGTGAATGTGCCCGCAGAGCACGATGTCCGGGCTGAAGCGAGCGATCCACTCGACCAGTGCCTCGTCGCCAGCGAACTTCTTGCCCGTCCAGC